>CAYMQR010000419.1:0-1545 GCA_964392195.1 uncultured bacterium
ACCGGCGGCCACGGTGAGGGCGGTGCCGCGGCACGCGGCGGCGCCGTCTTCGCGGCGGCCGGCGACACCGCGGTCGAGCGCGCGCTCGTCACCGAGAACGTCACCACCGGCGGGAACGGGCTGGCGAGCCTGCTGTCCGGCGCGAACGGCGGCGCGGCCCTCGGCGCCGGCGTCGTCGCGGCGACGGGCGCGGCGGCGCGGCTCACCAACGCGACGCTCGTGACCAACGCCGCGGACGGCGGCGACGGCACGGACGGCGTCTTCAACGTCAACCGCGGCGGCGATGCGCAGGGCGGCGGGCTCTACACGGGCGGCTCCACCGCCGTCGAGCACGCCACGTTCGCCGACAACATCGTCGTGTCCGGAACCAGCGAGGCCGTCGGCGCGGCGGAAGGCGCCGACCTCTACTCGAGCGGCGCCACCACCGTGGTGAGCTCGATCCTCGCCGCGAGCTACGCGATCGCGCCTCCCGAGGCGCCGGTGCTCAGCCTGTGCAGCGGGCCGAGCGCGGCCACGTCGCTGGGCGGCAACGTCGAGAGCCCGCTCGCAACCTGCGGCTTCGCCGCCGCCGGCGACCAGTCGTCGGTGAGCGTGGCCGGGCTCGCCCTCGGGCCGCTCGCCCTGAGCGGCGGGCTCACCGAGACCCGCGCGCTGGGCGCGGGCAGCGTCGCGATCGGCGCCGGCCTCGCCAGCGCCTGCGCGGAGCGCGACCAGCGGAACTTCGCTCGCGGTGGCGCGCCGTGTGACGCCGGCGCGTTCGAGGTGAACGCCTCGCCATGCACCGACGCCGACCACGACGGTGCCGCCCGCGAGGGCGGCGCGTGCGGGGCCGCGGACTGCGACGACGGAAACCCCAACGCCCGACCGGGCAACGTGGAGATCCCCGGCAACGGACTCGACGACGACTGCTCCGAGACCACACCCGGCTGCCTCACGCCGGAGCTGGCCGAAGCGAGCACCGGTCGACCGGCGCCGCGCGGCGCGTGGGCGCCGCCGCTCGCCGCGACGCTCGCAACCTTCGCCGCCCTGCGCGCGATGCGCCGCCGTCCCGCCGTCCGGCGCTGAGCGCGGCCCGTCGATGGCCCCGGCGAGGTTCGTCACGCGTCTCGGTCACGCCGATCCCGTCACCGCCGTCCCGGTTCATATCCAGGGATCGACGTGTGGCGGCGCGCCGGAGGCGCGCCCTCCAGACGGATGGCCAGCTCAGCTGAAACAAGCCCCGCTCACCCTCGGCGCGACGCCTCGATCGGCTGGATCGAGCGCAGCGCGCGCGCCGACCGGCCGGTCCGTGCCCGGTGGAGGTCCCAGGCGAGCTGGCCGTGGAGCCAGAACTCCGGGGTCGTCCCGAACAACCTCGCCAGGCGCAGCGCGGTGTCCGCGGTCACCCCTCGCTTGCCGTGGATGAGGAGGTTGATCCGCTGGACCGGCACCCCGAGACGTCGCGCGAGCTCGATCTGCGAGAGACCGAGTGGCCGCACGAACTCCTCGGCCAGCATCCGTCCGGGATGCGTCGGTGCGCGGTCCGTGGGCAGGCGCCTCGGGGTG
>CAYMQR010000419.1:1645-5005 GCA_964392195.1 uncultured bacterium
CAGCATCCGTCCGGGATGCGTCGGTGCGCGGTCCGTGGGCAGGCGCCTCGGGGTGTCCGAGACGCGCTCAGCGGTGGTCGTCGACGACCTCGACGTCGGTCGGGCCATTCGGCGTCCAGCCGAAACAGATCCGAAACCGCTCGTTGACGCGGATGCTGTACTGGCCACGACGATCTCCTCGTAGGGGCGCCGAGTCAGCCCCCTCGGAGGGCCCGACTCCGTCGGGCCGGTGCCCGCAACGGACCGCCGGAGGCGGTCCCTCCGACTGGCGCCGCCATGTTACCGATGAAAGCTCGGCGGCTCGAGTCGAGCTCGCACGGCGGTCGCCGCGTCGTGGAAGCACAGGATCAAGCTCGAGCCTCATACCGTCGTACGGTATGGCGGTATCGTCAACCCTGGGGTGTGACGGGGAGCCAGGCGGAGAGGGCGATGGCGGCGCGCAGGGCGGCGACGACGAGGCCGCCGATCACGAGGCCCACCGCCACCGGACGCGCGAGCGAGCGGCGCTCGCCGAGCGGGCCGAACACGGCGAGCTCGGGGAGCGGCTCGTGGCCGCGCGCCGCGCGCGCCACCGAGATCGCGACCAGCCCGCCGACCGAGGCCCACAGCGTGATCAGCGGCACGGTGGCGACGAGCCACTCGGGGCGGAACGCATGGGCGCTGGCGCTCCGCAACGCCAGCGCGCCAAGCAGCGCCCCCGCCATCACGCCGAGCGCGCCCGCCCGGCGATCCCGGGGCTCGCGCTCGTCGCGCCGTCGAGGCGCGCCGCCGCGCCGCGCCTCGATCGAGAACCTCGCGGACCGCGACGACCGCCACGTGCGCGCCGTGGGGCGTCGCCCACGCGAGCGCGGCGGCTGGTGCGAATCGCCCGACGTGAGCGCGGTCGCGTGCGCGTGGAGCCCGCGCCTGAGGAGCGCCTGGGTGTCGCGATCGATGGGCAGGCACGGCCGCTCGGGCCAGCGGGAGTCACCGGTCCAGGGGAAGGGATCGAGGTCCACGAGGAGGTGACGCTCGGCTCGGTGCATCGGGGACGCTCCTTCTCGACTGCGGGGTGTGCCGCTCGCCGGATGGAAGCGCCGTGCCGTCCCGCGCGCGCCGCAAGCGCCCGGAATCACGATGGCGGGAGGACGCGCACCGTCTCGACCGGCTCACCGCTGAGACGCTTCCCCGCGCGCGCGAGACGTGCGATCCCTGCCGCGATGGGACCGCGATCGCCTCAGGACGTGCTTCGCGCGAGCCGCTTCACCGGCCCGACCCGGTGGTGAGCGCCTCTCAGGCGAGACCGGCGGCGGCGAGCTGGTCGCGCACCTCGGCCGCGATCGCGAGACACGAGGTGAGCCCCGGCGACTCGATGCCGATCAGGTTCACCAGCCCCGGGCGCCCGCGCTCGCTCTCGTGCCGCACCACGAAGTCCTGCTCGCCGGCGCCGGGCGCGCGCCGCGAGGGACGTACACCGGATGATTCGGGCGTCAGGTCATCGAGCTCGAGGAACGGCAGGAAGCGCCGCGCGCCGGCCAGGAAGCGCTCACGCTTGGTGGCGTCGATCGGCGCGAGGGCCTCGCCGCGGCTCGCGAGCCAGGTGGCGTCGGGGCCGAGGCGCGCGCGGCCTTCGAGGTCGAGCGTCCAGTGGACACCCAGCCCGTGGCCCACGGCGGGCGGCACCGGGTAGACGAGGCGGCCCACCCGCGCGCTCTTGGCGCGCGCCACCGAGAAGTAGTCGCCGCGGATCGGGTGGAGGCGGTAGCCCGCCGCATCGACGTCGATCCCCGCGAGCGCCGCGACGCGATCGCTCGCGAGTCCGGCCGCGTTCACCACGACGCGGGTCTCGTGGGACGCGGGCTCGCCGCCCTGGGTCGCGGACGTGACCCGCCAGCCGCCGGCGATCCGGTCGAGGGCCACGACCTCGGTGCCGAGTACCAGCTCGGCGCCGCCGTCCTGCGCTTCGCGCCTGAGCGCGGCCACCAGCGCGAGCGGATCGACGATCCCGGTGTCGGGCGAATGCAGCCCCGCCACGGCCTCGACCGCGGGCTCGAGCGCCGCGACGCCGGATGCGTCGAGCCACTCGAGGAGCTCGACGCCGTTGGCGAGCGCGCGCTCGCGGATCGCGCCGAGCCGCGCCGCTTCCTCGGCGTCGGTGGCGACGATCAGCTTGCCGAGCCGGCGGTGCGGAACACCGCGCTCCCCGCAGTAGCGGTAGAGCGCGCGGCGCCCGTCCACACAGAGCCGCGCTTTCTGCGAGCCCGGCGCGTAGTAGATCCCCGCGTGGATGACCCCGCTGTTCCGGCTCGTGGTCTCGAGGCCGAGGCGCGCGTTGCGCTCGATCAGCAACACCGTGCGGTCCGCGCGCGCGAGCGCCGCCGCCACCGCGACGCCCACCACGCCGCCGCCCACGATCGTGACTTCGACGTCCACGCTCACCGCGCCACGTCCAGCCTCAGTACCCCGTGAACTCGTCCTTCTTGAGGCGTGTCAGGTCGACGCCGGCGACGGTCAGCGCTTCGGTGACGGCGACGATGATGCGGTGCGGACCCGCGACGTAGTACATCGGCGCGTGCAGGTCGCCGACGCACTCGCGCAGCAGGTCGAGGTTGATGCGCTCGGTGAGCCCGTCCCAGCCGAGCGCGGAGGTCTCGGGCTGGGTCATCGTCAGCACCACCTTCAGGTTCGGCAGCCGCTCGTCGAGCTCGCGGATCTCGCCCAAGTACGCCGCCTGCTCGGGGTTGCGGTTCCAGTAGAGCAGCGTGATCGGGTGGGCGAGCCCGCGCGCGGCGACGTCGCGCAGGATGCTGCGAAACGGCGTGATGCCGATCCCACCCGCCACCATCACCGCCGGCACCGCGGGGTCGTCGTGGAGCGCGAACGTGCCGATCGGGCCGACCACCTCGTAGGTGCCGCCGAGGGGCGCCTCGGCGAGGATCTTCTTGAAGGCGCTGTCGCTGGTCCGCCACGCGAACTCGAGGACGTCGTCGTCCGGCGCCGAGGCCAGCGTGAGCGGGCGCCGTGGCCCCTTCTTGTCCCGGTACGGCGGATCGGGGATGCCGAGCGAGACGTATTGCCCGGCCTTGAACGTTAGCTCGGCGGGCTTGGTGAAGCGGTAACGGAGCGTCCCCTGCGCGATCTCGTCACGCGACAGGAGCTCGACGGGCATCTTCGGCATGGATCCTCCTCGGGCGCGAGTGTATTCCGCGCCGCGGGGTTTGCACGCAGCCGAGGCGAGCAGCTACAAGCAATGCCTCGGCACATCGAAACCACGATTCACCGGCTCCTGGGGAGGGAAACCATGTCACTCGGACGGCGTTGCGCGGCAGAGACGATCGGCACCTTCTGGCTCACCTTCGGCGGTTGCGGCAGCGCGGTCCT
>CAYMQR010000420.1:0-4987 GCA_964392195.1 uncultured bacterium
CGGCGGCATCGGGTTCACCTGGGAGCACGACGTGCACCTGTTCTTCAAGCGCGCCCGCTCGTCGTCGACGCTCCTCGGCGACGCGGCGGCCCACCGCGAGCGCATCGCGCGCGCCATCGGCCTGTGACGGCCTAGCCGGAGAACGCGGATGGATCTCGATCTGGCCCCCGAGGATCTGGCGTTCCGGGACGAAGTCCGGGCGTGGCTGGAGGACAACCTGCGCGGCGAGTTCGCCGAGCTGCGCGGCCGCGGCTGGACCGGCGACATGGACGGGGCGCTCGAGGGGCGGCGGCGCTGGGAAGCCCGCCTCGCCGAGGGGCGCTGGACGTGCCTCGGCTGGCCCCGGGAGCACGGCGGGCGCGGCGCCTCGCTGATGCAGGAGGTGATCTTCAACGAGGAGTACGTCCGCGCCGGCGCGCCCGGGCGGCTCGGTCACATCGGCGAGACCTTGCTCGGGCCGACGCTGATCGCGTTCGGGACGGAGGAGCAGCGGCGCCGGTTCCTCCCGCCGATCGTGTCGGGCGAGGAGCTCTGGTGCCAGGGCTACTCCGAGCCCAACGCGGGGAGTGACCTGGCGAACGTCCAGTGCAAGGCCGAGCGGGTCGGCGACGACTGGATCCTCAACGGGCAGAAGATCTGGACCTCGCTGGCGGCGATCTCGGACTGGTGCTTCGCGCTGTGCCGCACCGACGCCACCGGCGCGAAGCATCACGGCATCACGTTCCTGCTCGTGCCGATGCACCAGCCCGGCGTGCGGGTCGTGCCGATCCGCCAGATCACCGGCACGGCGGAGTTCGCCGAGGTGTTCTTCGAGGACGCACGGACCGCCACCGCCAACGTGGTCGGCGAGGTGAACGGCGGCTGGAAGGTGGCGATGGGCCTGCTGGCGTTCGAGCGCGGCGCCTCGACGCTCGCCCAGCAGCTCCAGTTCGAGGCCGAGCTGGGACGGATCGTGGAGGCCGCCAAGTGCAACGGCGCGGCGAACGATGCGCTGATCCGGCAGCGTCTGGCCGACGCGTGGGTCGGCCTGCGCATCATGCGCCTCAACGCGCTGCGGGTGCTCGGCGGCGTGGAGGGCGCCGCGCTGTCGCGCGAGGCGCTCGTCACCAAGCTCTACTGGGCGACCTGGCATCGCCGGCTCGGTGAGCTCGCCGTCGACGTCCTCGGGCCGTCGAGCGAGCTGCTCGACGGCGGCCCGTATCGGCTGAACGAGCTGCAGCGCCTCTTCCTGTGGACCCGCGCCGACACGATCTACGCGGGAACGAACCAGATCCAGCGCAACATCATCGCCGAGCGCGGGCTCGGCTTGCCGCGCTGAGCGCTGGAGACGGCGGCCGGTACGCCCGCGGCGCGGGCGACGGCCCCCCGATCAGCTACCGGTGCGCCCGCCGGCGCCACCGGTCGGGTTCGGCTTCGTCTTGTCGTGGAGGCTGTTCTCGAGGAAGCGCCGGTTCTGGGTCGCCTCGGCCGAGGTGCCCTCGACTTCGGTGCTGCGCTTGTCGTCTGCCGCCTCGGCCGCCGCCTGGGCCTGCGCCTCGGCCGCGCGCTGCTGCGCCTGGCCCTCGATCTCGCTCTTCACCCGCGCCATCTCGGCCTGCGCGTCGGCGCTCTTGATCTTGCCGGCGTCGAGCTGGTCGGCGATCCCGCGCCACTGCTTGCCCAGGGAGTCGAGCAGGTCGAGGTTCTCGGGCCCGTACTGCTGGTAGGCGGGGCGCACCTTGGCGATGTAGCACTCGACGTAGGAGCGGTTGGTCGCGATCTCGTGGCGCTGGAGCTTGCCGAAGCACTCGGCGTTCACGGTCCGGTCGGCCTCGGCGAGCTTCTCCATGTTCGCGCGCAGCACCTCCTGCGGGCTGGGAGGTTGGGGAGCGGTCTGCGAAGCGCAGGCGGCCGCGAACGAGAGCAGGGCGGGGACCAGAAGCCGTGGGATCGGACGCACCATGAGGTTCTCCGGGATGGGATCGGCGGTACGACCTCCCGAGTGTACGCGCGAGGCACGCACGGCACCAACGCACTCCCGGCCGCCGCCACGCACCGGCGGCGGCGCGCGGGACGGGTGTCCTCGCTCCCGCTCGGGTCAGCGGGTCAGGATCACCGACGAGCCGTGGCCGAAGAGGCCCTGGTTGGCGGTGATGCCGGCCTTCGCGCCCTCGACCTGGCGCGGGCCGGCCGCGTCGCGGAGCTGCCACGTGATCTCGCAGACCTGGGCGAGCGCCTGTGCGGGCACCGCCTCTCCGAAGCAGGCGAGCCCGCCGGAGGTGTTCACCGGGCAACGGCCGCCGAGGCGCGTCACGCCGTCGCGGAGGAGCCTCTCGCCGTCGCCGGGCGCGGCGAGGCCGAGCTGCTCGTACCAGTCGAGCTCCATCGCGGACGACAGGTCGTAGACCTCGGCGAGGCTCATGTCCTCGGGACCGAGCCCGGCCTCCTCGTAGGCGGCGCGGGCCACCGAGTCACGGAAGGCGTGGGCTGGCCGCGGGACCACGGCCCACGAGTCGGTGGCGAAGTCCGGCATCTCGATCTGGTCGCTCGGATAGCTGGGGGTCACGGTCGAGATCGCCGCGATCTTCACCCCGCTCGTGACGCCCTTCTTGCGCGCGTACTCGGCGCTCGCGACGACGAGCGCCGCGCCGCCGTCGCTGGTGGCGCAGATCTCCAGCAAGCGGAGGGGATCGGCGACCAGGTTGGACGCCAGCACCGCGTCGACGGTCAGCTCCTGGCGATAGCGGGCGTAGGGGTTCGCGTAGCCGTGCTGCGCGTTCTTGACCCGCACCTCGGCGATGTCGCGCTCGGTCGTGCCGTAGAGGTCCATGCGGCGGCGGGCGTAGAGCGCGAAGTAGGTGGGGTTGGTGGCGCCGAGCAGGCGGAAGCGCAGCCAGTCGGGGTCGTTGGGACGCTCGCCGGCTTGCGGGGCGAGGAACCCCTTGGGCGTGGTGTCGGCGCCCACGACGAGCGCGACGTCGCAGCGTCCCGAGCGGATCTGCGCCCGCGCGGCCTCGAGGGCCATGGATCCGGAGGCGCACGCAGCGTAGGAGCTCGCGATCCGGGCGCCGTTCCAGCCGAGGGCCTGCGCGAACGTCGCGCCGGCCACGTAGCCCGGGTAGCCGCACCGCATCGTGCAGGCACCGGACACGAACTGCACGTCGGTCCAGGCGACGTCGGCGTCGGCCAGGGCGGCGCGCGCGGCGGCCACCCCGTACTCGACGAAGTTCTTTCCCCACTTGCCCCAGGGGTGCATGCCCACTCCCAGGATCACCACCTCGTCTCGGGCCATCGTGCGCTCCTCGCTCCGGCTCGCGTTCGCTCAGGCCGCGACGGGCTTCCACTTCCACACGAGGAGCTCCTTCTCCTCGGTGGCGAACAGCGTCTCGACGACCAGCTCGACCTCCATCCCGACGCGGACGTCCTCGACGCGGACCCCGGTGGCGAGCTGGCCCATCACGACCATGCCTTCCTTCGCGAGCTCGACGGCTGCGATGCCGAACGGCACGAACGGCTCACTCGCGACGTAGGGCGGAGGCGGCTTGTAGCAGGCGTTCGTGTAGGACCAGATGCGGCCCCGGCGGCTCAGCGGGACCGCGAGGAACGACGTCGAATCGCAGGTCGGGTTCTTGCAGAAGAAGCGCTCGCGCGGGAACGACAGCGTCCCGCACTTCTCGCACCGGCCGCCGATCAGGTGCGGGGTCGGGCCGTCGCACTCGAACCACCCCTCGACGGCGGGCACCTTGGGTCTCTCGGAGCTCATCGATCGCGCCTCCAATGGAACGTGTTCTAGTCGCCGGGCGCGCGCCTTCCAAGCGCGAGGAGGCGGCCGGTGCCGTCAGCGCGTGGCCGGGACCACGCGACGCATCACCGACTCGCTCAGGCCGCGCGGCGGCTCGGCGACGCGCCTCGGCCAGGCCCGCGCGGGGGTGCACGGTATGATCCCCGTCCATCCGAGGAGGAAACATGAGCGGCATCGACGAGCGCGCGCGATTCTTCATCGACGGCCGATGGGTCGAGCCTCGCGGAGCGGGGACCTTCGAGGTCGTGAACCCGAGCACCGAGGCGGTGATCGGACGTATCCCCGCGGGTGGCCCCGCGGACGTGGACGCGGCCGTCGCGGCCGCCCGCGCCGCGTTGCCCGCGTGGGCCGCGACGCCGCCGGCGGCGAGGGCCGCGGCGCTGCGCGCGATCGCCGCCGGTCTCACTGAGCAGCGCGACGAGCTCGCGGCGTGCGTCGTCAGCGAGCTCGGCGCTCCGCTGGGCGCGGCGAAGCAGGTCCACGTGGGCTTTCCGATCTTCACGTTCGGCTTCTACGCGGACCTCGTCGAGCGATTCGCCTTCGAGGAGGTGAGCGGCCCGTCGCTGGTCGTGAAGGAGCCGGTGGGCGTCGTGGCGGCGATCACGCCGTGGAACTACCCGCTGCACCAGGTCGTGGCGAAGATCGCGCCGGCGCTCGCGGCGGGGTGCACGGTGGTGCTGAAGCCGAGCGAGGTGGTCCCGCTCACCTGCTTCCGCCTCGCCGAGATCGTCGAGGCCGCGGGGCTCCCACCCGGGGTCTTCAACTTCGTGACCGGCTCCGGCGCGGTGGTGGGCGAGGCGATGGCCGCTCACCCTGGCGTGGACATGGTGTCGTTCACCGGCTCGACCCGCGCCGGCCGCCGCGTCGCCGAGCTCGCCGCGAGCTCGGTGAAGCGGGTCGCCCTCGAGCTCGGCGGGAAGTCGGCGAACCTCATCCTCGACGACGCCGACCTCGAGAGGGCGGTGCGCGCCGGGGTCCACTGGCGGCAGTACTCCGCGACCTGCTCGAACCCGACGGTGTGCTCGGCGATGAACGGCTCGTCGATCCAGCCCTGCTCGATCATCAGCTGCAGCACGCCGGCGAAGAGCGCCGCGTCGCGGCCCGGCTTGACCGGGAGGTAGAGGTCGCAGGTGCGCGCGATCGGCGTGATGCGCGGGTCCTGCACGATCACCTTGGCCCCGAGCTCGCGCGCCTGCCAGATGTAGT
>CAYMQR010000421.1:0-4966 GCA_964392195.1 uncultured bacterium
CCGTCGATGACCTGGAGCTTGGTGAGCTTCTTCTGCACCTGACGCTGCTTCGCGAGCAGCCACTGGCGGCGCAGGTCCGGTAGTCGTACTCCCCGCTGCACCACCCCATAAATGAGCCCGATGCCGGCCAGGTAGTAGAGGCTCCACGGCTGCGCCGTGAGCAAGCCGACGACCTGCCCACCGATCGTGAAGTAGGTGATGTAGATCGCCGGGATCGGCAGGATGAAGAACAACAGGATCTGTGCGCGCGGCTGGAGCCAGCCGAACGCCGCCACGCACGCGATCACCGGCACGCCGAAGCCCGAGAACGGCTGAAGCCCGAACGCCTTCGCCGGCGTGCCGGCCGCGCCGGGCAGGAACCCGAGCGCCGAGCACAGGATCCAGCCGACCAGCCCGGCGCCCACCGTCGAGGCGAGGAGGAACGTCTGGAACCGTCCGGTCCCGAGATAGCGCTCCAACGTCGACGCGAAGAAGTAGAGCGCGAGCAGCATCAGCACGAACGATAGCGGATCGCCCGCGTGCACGAACGGGTGGGTCAGGAGCTGCCACGGCGCGAAGCGGCCCGAACCGACCGGCCAGAGCATCAGCCCGTCGACCACCCTGCCGAGCCCGAGCCAGTAGCGGAGGAAGAGCTCGACTCCGAAGCACACCGCCAGGGCGATGCAAAGTTGCTTACCGAACGGAGTCATGCCGGGGCCGAAGCTCAACCCCGGCCCACCACCGCCGCCCGACCAGCCGCTGCCCGCGCCTTTCGCCTGCCAGCTCATTCGCTCACCCGATCGACGCTCACGCGCACGCGCGCGCTCACGCCTCGATCATTCCTCGTCTTCGCGGAGCTTGGCGAGCACCGAGAGGTCCTCGAGTGTGGTCGTGTCGCCGACCGACTGCTTGCCCGCCGCGATGTCGCGCAGCAGCCGGCGCATGATCTTGCCGCTGCGGGTCTTGGGCAGCGCGTCGCTGAAGCGGATCTCGTCGGGGCGGGCGATCGCGCCGATCTCCTTCACGACGTGCCTCTTGAGCTCGTCCTTGAGCGCCGGGTCCGCCTGGTACCCGGACTCGAGGGTGACGAACGCGACCACGGCTTGCCCCTTGAGCTCGTCGGGACGCGGCACCACCGCGGCCTCGGCCACCTTGGTGTGGCTCACCAGGGCGCTCTCGATCTCCATCGTACCCAGGCGGTGGCCGGCGACGTTGATGACGTCGTCGACGCGCCCCATGATCCAGAAGTAGCCGTCCTTGTCGCAGCGCGCGCCGTCGCCGGTGAAATACGTCCCCGGGATCTGGCTCCAGTACTGCTGCTTGTAGCGTTCCGGGTCGCCGTGGATGGTGCGCAGCATCCCCGGCCACGGCTTGCGGATCACCAGCAACCCTCCGCTGCCCGCCGGCACCGGCTCGCCCTCGCGGGTGACCACCTCCGGGACGATCCCCGGGAAGGGCAGCGTGCCGCTGCCCGGCTTGGTGGGCACCGCGCCCGGCAGCGGCGTGATCATGATCGCGCCGGTCTCGGTCTGCCACCAGGTGTCGACGATCGGGCAGCGGTCGGCGCCGATCTCGCGGCGGTACCACATCCACGCCTCGGGGTTGATCGGCTCGCCGACGGTGCCGAGCAAACGAAGGCTGGTGAGGTCGTACTTGCGCGGCCACTCGGCGCCCCACTTCATGAAGGCGCGGATCGCCGTGGGCGCGGTGTAGAAGATCGTCACGCGGTGCTTCTCGATGATCCTCCAGAAGCGCGCGGGGTCGGGGTGGTTGGGCGCGCCCTCGTACATGACCACGGTGGCGCCGTTCGAGAGCGGGCCGTAGACGATGTAGCTGTGGCCGGTGACCCAGCCCACGTCCGCCGTGCACCAGTAGGTGTCCTCTTCCTTGAGGTCGAACACCCACTTGGTGGTGAGGGTGGTCTGCACCAGGTAGCCGCCGGTGGTGTGGACCACGCCCTTGGGCTTCCCGGTGGTGCCGGACGTGTAGAGGATGAAGAGCGGGTGCTCGGAGTCCACCGGCTCGGGCGGGCAGGCCGGCGAGGCGCCCTCGACGAGGTCGTGCCACCAGTGGTCGCGGCCCGGCTCCATGTGGATCGCGGTGCCGGTGCGCTTCACCACCACCACGTGCCTCACGCTCGGGGCGCCCGCGATCGCGGCGTCGACCTGCGGCTTGAGCGCGACCTCGGCGCCGCGCCGCCAGCCGCCGTCGGCGGTGATCACCGCCGTGGCCTGCGCGTCGTTGATGCGGTCGCGCAGCGCCTCGGCGCTGAAGCCGCCGAAGATCACGCTGTGGGTGGCGCCGATGCGGGTGCAGGCGAGCAGCGCGATCGGCAGCTCGGGGATCATCGGCATGTAGATGGCGACGCGGTCGCCCTTCTCGACGCCGAGGCTCTTCAGCACGTTGGCGAAACGCGACACCTCGCGGAGCAGGTCGCCGTAGGTCAGCACGCGCTCGTCGCCGGGCTCGCCCTCCCAGACGATCGCCGCCTTGTTCTTGCGCCAGGTGGCGGCGTGACGATCGACGCAGTTGGCCGAGATGTTGAGCTGGCCGCCGTCGAACCAGCGCGCGAACGGCGGCTTCCAGTCGAGGACCTTCTTCCACGGCTTGATCCAGTCGACGCTCTTCGCCATCTCGCCCCAGAACGCCTCCGGGTTCTCGACGGCGCGCTTCGAGAGCGCCTTGTGCTTGGCGATCGACGGCACGTGCGCCTGGGCGGCGAAGCTCGCCGGCGGCGCGAAGATGCGGCGCTCGTTGAGCACCGAGGTGATGTCGGTGGTCGCGCCGCTGGGCGCCGCGGAGCTCGGCGCGCTCGGCGCCTTCGCCTTGGCCGGCCGCTTGGGCGCCGGCTTCTTCTTCGGCGCCGCCGCCTTCGGCTTCGTCGCTCCGGCCTTCACCGCAGGTCTCTTCGCCTTCACCTTGCTCGTCGCCACGGTGCGCTCCTCCCGTCGAAAGCCCAGCCCGCGCTACCTATCACAGCGCATCCGAGGGCAGCAAAGCGAGCGGGGGCTGCCTGGGATCGGCCGCCGTTTCCGCCACCACGGAGAAGGCGCGAGCACGCCGACCGTCCAAGCAGCGTAGGATCCAGCTCGCCGTCGACGACCTCGGAGAGAGGAACGCTATGGCTTACATCCCGGCCGAGGCGCGGTGGTACCTGGCCAGCCTGATCGAGGAGATCCGCGTCGAGGGTGATCGCCGCAACGTCGTGCACGTGAACACCCACCTCATCGAAGCCTCGAGCCCGGCCGAGGCTCACCGCAAAGCGCTGCGGATCGGCCGGACCTTCACGATCGAGTACTTGAACCCGTCCGGAAAGAGAGTGCGGATCCGCTTCGCCGGGATCGCCGAGCTGGTGGTCGTCTACGAAGATCTCGCGGATGGAGCCGAGCTCGGCTACTCCGAGAGAGTCGGAGTCTCCGCCACTGACTTGAAGCGCATGGCCCGACCGAGGTCAGCGCTCGCGGTGTTTGCTCCCATCGCAAGGAACCCGAACGCTCCGGACTACGCAGCGGGCGACATCATGGACGAGCTTGCGGCGATGGGCTTCAGCCGGGAGACGCTTCTCGGCCCGAATCGTCGCGCCCGGGTGAAAGCGGGAAAACGCACGGCCCGGCCCACGACCGCATCGCGCGCGAAGCAGCGCACGGGTGCGAAGCGGAAGCGGCCGTCGAATCAGTCGATCCCTGCGCCTCAACGAGCGCAGTCGCGACGCCCGCAGGGGTGACCGATGGCAACCAAGAAGAGCGACGCTCGATGGTGGCTGGCCGACGTCGTCATGGAGTTCGTGATCGAAGGCGAGCCGCGCAACGTCGTCCACGTCAACACTCACCTGATCGAAGCCTCGAAGGCCGAGGAAGCCTACCGAAAGGCCCTCACGATCGGCCGCGCCGGGCGGATGACCTATCGAAATCCGTACGGCCGGCGCGTGCGCGTGCGATTTCGCGGTCTCGAGCAACTCCAGGACATCGCGGAGAGCCTGGCGGACGGCGCGGAGCTCCGATTTCGGCAGTTGGTCGGCGTCCCCGAGCAGGCCATAAAGCAACGCGTACGAGCGAAGCGTCGACTGTTCGTATTCAGCCCGATCACAGAGGACCGGACGGTCCCCAACTACATGGACGCATCGATCGTCGACGAGTTGGTTCGGGAAGGGTTCAGCCGCCAGATGATGCTGGACGCCGCCGCGCCGCCAACCCAGCCACGGGGACGATCGACGACCAGACCGTTGACGCGGCGACCGCCCACTCGACGCCGCTCGCGATGACTGGGTCCACGAGGCGGAGGCTTGTACGGGCGACCGCCGCGCGCCGTAGAACGCGCGGTCCCTTTCCTCGCTCGCACCGCAGGCGTAGCGGCGGGCGCGAGCCCGCCGGGAGAACCGATCGGTTCGATCCCCGGCATCCCACCGCGCCCCGCAGGTCGCAGCGCCACCGCTCCAACTCCGCCCACCACGGCGCACCGGTGCGCTCGCGCACAGCCGCGCCGCGTGAAAAGGTGAGCCGTCTCACGTCGGCACGCTGCGTGCTCTGCAGCGCGCTCGGCCACAACCTCGTCGTCGTCCGGTACCGCCCAGTCCGGCCACGCGGCGCGGCCCGGGAACTTACTCGCGGCAGGGCTGGAGTAGCTGAAGGAGCACCCGATGCTCGCCGTAGCTGAATTGGACAACATCGCCGAGGGGCGACTGGAGGACGCGAGGGTTCTCCTGCAGGCGGGCCGCCTCGACGGCGCCACGTACCTATGCGGGTACGCGGTCGAGGTCGCCCTCAAAGCTCGGATCTGCCGAGTGCTCGACTGGCCCGCCTTCCCGAGCAGCCGCGGCGAGTTCCAATCGTACCGTTCCTTCCAGACTCACGAGCTCGAAGTCCTTCTCCGACTCTCCGGCCAGGAGGCGCGCATCAAGCGGGACCACTTCGCACTCTGGAACACCGTGGCCGCGTGGAAGCCGGAATCGCGCTACCATTTCATCGGGACGGCGCAAGAGGCCGATACC
>CAYMQR010000422.1:0-4955 GCA_964392195.1 uncultured bacterium
GGCGCTCGATCACCGCCGCGTACCTCCCCACCGAGACCCCGCGCCGCAACCCGTCCGACTACACGCCCGAGCTCTCGCGGCGCGCGCGCGGCGTCGAGGTGTGGGCGGTTCTGCGCAGCCTCGGGCGCGCCGGGGTCGCGGCGCTGGTCGAGCGCTGCTGCCGGCACGCGCGGCGCTTCGCCGAGGGGCTCTCGGGCGCGGGCTACGAGATCCTCGCCGACGTGGTGCTGAACCAGGTGCTGGTCGCATTCGGCGACGACGCGACCACCCGGCGCGTGATCGCCGCGATTCAGGCCGACGGGACGTGCTGGGCCGGCGTCACCGTGTGGCAGGGCCGCACCGCGATGCGCATCAGCGTGAGCTCGTGGGCCACCACAGACGACGACGTCGAGAAGAGCCTGGCCGCGATGATCCGGGTGGCGCGCGCCGCGGCGAAGTAGCGCGGCGAGAGTGGCGAGCTCGGCCAGGAGCGTCGCGTGCCGCGTGCCCATCCGCGACCGCGAGCGATCGGCTGGAGCGCGTCCGCTCCGTCGGACGCCAGGCTCGATCGGAATCGGGCAGCGCTCGACCGCCTCGGCGATGCCCGCATTGTCGTCGTATCGCCGGGCACACGGCGCGTGCCCCTCCGAACCGATACCTCGCGGCGACGACCCGGCACGAGCCCGCCGCTCACTTCGTCGCGACGGCGACGAGGCGCTTGGCGGTGACGTCGTAGGGCGCGCCGGCGAAGTCACCGCAGAGCGCCACGGCGGCGAAGCCCGCGTCGGTGAGCGCGCGCGCCAGCTCGGTGCCCGAGTAGGCGCGCAGCCTGAAGCGGAACTCGCGCCGCTCGCCGCCGCCGATCCAGATCCAGCGGTTGTCGACTGCGCCCATCCCGGGCACGAGCGCGTGCTCCTGGAGCAGGAACTGGTCGGTGCCCGGGAGCTCGTCCCAGCTCCGCGCCGTCAGGTTGCGGGCCATCAGCTCCTTGCCCGCCATCTCCACGACCAGCTTCCCGCCGGGCACCAGGCTCGCGTGGAGGTTGCGGAGCACGCGCACGTCGTCGGCGGGGTCCGCGAAGTAGCCGAGCGAGGTGAAGAGGTTGAGCGCGACGTCGAACGATCCCGGGCGAACGAATTCGCGCATGTCGGAGCGCGCCAGCTCGAGCGCCACGCCTCGAGCCTCGGCACGCTCCCTCGCGAGCGACAGATACGCCTCGGAGCGATCCACTCCCGTCACGCGATGGCCGCGCGCCGCCCACGCCACGGCGTGACGGCCCGTGCCACACGGAAGGTCGAGAACGCGCGCACCCGGCGTGATGCCGAGCAGGCCCGTCAGCGCGTCGACCTCCGCCTCGGTTCGCGCGTCGTCGCGCACGACGCCGAACAGAAACGGCGCGATCGCGTCCCAGAACGACTCGTCCTCGAACCAATCGGCCATTGCACCCTCCCCACCCGATGCTCTCACGGCGACCGCGCAGCCCCGGAGCACGAAGGGCCGGCACCTGGCCGACCCTTCGCACGTCACCGGCCGCGCGTGGGAAGCGCGCGACCCACACCAGAGGAGACGAAGATCAGGCGATCGTGACGTCCTTGCAGAGATAGACGTCCTGGATCGCGTTGAGCAGCGCCACGCCTTCCTTCATCGGACGCTGGAACGCCTTGCGGCCCGAGATCAGCCCCATGCCACCGGCGCGCTTGTTGATGACCGCCGTGTGCACGGCCTCGGCGAGGTCCGAGGCACCCTTCGACTCGCCGCCCGAGTTGATGAGGCCGACGCGGCCCATGTAGCAGTTGGCGATCTGGTAGCGCGTCATGTCGATCGGGTTGTCGCTCGACAGGTCGGAATAGACCTTCTTGTGGGTCTTCCCGAACTTGAGGGTGTCGTAGCCCGACTTGTTGGTGCCCGGCAGCTTCTGCTTGACGATGTCGGCCTGGATCGTGACGCCGAGGTGGTTGGCCTGGCCGGTGAGGTCCGCGGCGAGGTGGAAGTCGGCGTCGGCGGTCTTGAAGGCGCTGTTGCGCAGGTAGCACCACAGCACCGTGACCATGCCGAGCTCGTGGGCCTCGGCGAAGATCCGCGCGACCTCCACGATCTGGCGGTTCGACTCGGCCGAGCCGAAGTAGATCGTGGCGCCGATCGCGGCGGCGCCCATGTTCCACGCCTCGCGCACGGTGCCGAACGGGATCTGGTCGAAGACGTTCGGGTAGCTCAGGATCTGGTTGTGGTTGAGCTTCACCAGGAACGGGATCCGGTGGGCGTACTTGCGCGCGACCGCGCCGAGGACGCCGAAGGTGGACGCCACCGCGTTACAGCCGCCTTCGATCGCGAGCTCGACGATCTTCGCCGGATCGAAGTAGTCGGGGTTGGGCGCGAAGCTGGCGCCGCCGCTGTGCTCGATGCCCTGGTCCACCGGGAGGATCGAGACGTAGCCGGTGCCGCCGAGGCGGCCGTGGTCGAGGATCGACTGGTAGGCGCGCAGCACCTGGGGCGTGCGGTCGGTCGCAGCCCACACACGGTCGATGTAGTCGGGGCCGGGCAAGTGCAGCCGGTCCTTGGTGATGCCCTTCGACGTGTAACCGAGCACGGCGCCTGCGTCCGCGCCCAGTAGCTCTTTGATCTTGTCGATCGACCCTGCTCCGCTACCCATGATCGCCCCCATGTGCCGGCGCCCCCGCGGACGCCGACGTCTGGTAAAAGCTCGAGAGTGGTTGGACTTCGAGGATCGTGGACTTCGTGCAAGTGCTGAACCGACCCGACGTTCCGGGCGCAGCCACGGCGCGCGCGGTGACGGGGCCCGCGTGCACCCTCACGAGGATGCCACAGCGCCCCCACCGCCTCAACCGCAAACGCTCGGAAATCCACACGAAATGACGCGCGCGCCGAGCGGCGGAGGGAAACGGTGCCACCCACCTCGGGAATCGCTCCGCGGGGCTCGGCTGGCGCTCGGTTGCATCCTGGTAACGCTCGCGAGCTGTGCTCCTTGGAAGCAACCTACGGGCGAAACGGCGCAGGCCGCGAACGACGGGGCGCACCTCGCTTCGATCGATCGCGTCGTGGCGCCGTTCGGATCGCGGCGCCGGTACGTGGTGACGCACGGCTTCGGCTTCGCGGATCACCGCGGCGAGGACTGGGCACCGGCGCCGATCGCGGCGCTGGCCGCGTCGGCGCCGGGCGCGGTGCCACCCACCTCCTCCCTCGGCGCGCCGGTGGTCGCAGCCGCCGACGGCGAGGTGCTCTTCGCCGGCAACGGCGATCGCGACGGTTTCCGCGGCTGGGGGAACGTCGTGATCGTGCGCCACCGGCTCGCGCGCGGCTTCCTCCTGCCGGACGAAGACGTCGAGACCCTCTACGGCCACCTGGAGGAAGTCCGCGTGACGCCCGGCGTCCAGGTTCGCGCCGGCCAGCCGATCGGCACCGTGGGCACCGGCGGCGGGCGCTACGCGCCGCACCTGCACTTCGAGGTGCGCGACCGGCTCGGCCTCGGCATCCAGGCCGGCAGCGGTCCACTCGACGGCTGGCTCGCGCCGAGCGATTGGCTAGCCGAGCACGGCGCAATCTCGCCGGTGACGTCGGCCGCTTCGACCGCCGCGGCCGAGTAGCGAGCGCCCAGCCCCGCGCGTATCCTTCCGCGCCCATGAAGCCAGCCCAGCGCCTGCGTCTCGGTGTCGTGATCGGCACCCGCCCCGAAGCCATCAAGCTCGCGCCCGTCATCCTCGAGGCGCGCGAGCACTTCGCCGACACGATCGAGACGATCGTCATCTCCACCGCCCAGCACCGCCAGATGCTCGACCCCATCCTGGGCGGCTTCGGCGTGGCGCCCGACCACGACCTCGACGTGATGCTGCCCAACCAGACGCTCACCCAGGTCACGGTGCGCGTCCTCGAGCGCATGACCGCGCTCTTCGCCGAGACCCCGCTCGACGTCGTGATGATCCAGGGCGACACCACCACCTGCCTCGGCACCGCCCTCGCCGCGTTTTACGCGCGCGTCCCCGTCGCCCACGTCGAAGCCGGGCTGCGCACCTGGGACATGGACCGCCCCTTCCCCGAGGAGATGAACCGCGTGGTGGTGGGCCAACTCACCGCGATCCACTTCCCGCCCACCGAGGGCTCCAAGAAGAACCTGCTGCGCGAAGGCGTGCCCGAGGACCGCATCCAGGTCACCGGCAACACCGCCGTCGACGCCATCCTGCGCACCGCCAACGAGCCCGGCATCGACGCCCTCTTCCCGCTCCGCGACCTCGACCCCGCGCAGCGCCTGATCCTCGTCACCGCCCACCGCCGCGAGAGCTTCGGCGAGCCGTTCCAGCGGATCTGCGAGGCCCTCGCCGAGATCGTGAAGAGCCGCGACGACGTGACGATCCTCTACCCCGTGCACCTCAACAACAACGTGCGCTCGGTGGTCATGCCCATGCTCGGCAACCTCGACCGCGTCCGCCTCGTCGAGCCGCTGGAATACCGCCCGTTCGTGGCCGCCATGAAGCGCGCCGAGCTCATCATCAGCGACTCGGGCGGCATCCAGGAGGAAGCACCCTCCCTCGACAAGCCCGTGCTCATCCTGCGCGACGAGACCGAGCGCCCCGAGTGCGTCCAGGTGGGCGCCGCCAAGCTCGTCGGCACCGACCCCGCCCGCATCGTCCCCGCCGCCCTCGAGCTCCTCACCAACCGCGCCGCCTACGACGCCATGGCGCGGGTCCCCAACCCCTTCGGCGACGGCCGCTCCTCCCACCACATCCTGACCGGCCTGCTCGAGTGGTGGGCGCGCCGCACCGCCGCGCAGCGCTGAGCGAGCCGCCGGCTCGCCCGTCCCGCCCCGCGCGCGCCGCCGCCCCCTGGAGCGCCGCCGCGAGGCCCGGGAGCGCCGCCGCTCCGTCGGCGGCCAGGACGTCCCGGGCGCCGTCCCCGGGCATCCCAAATGACGACTCCGTCGTCATTTGGGATCCCGTTTGACGACTCCGTCGTCATTTGGGACC
>CAYMQR010000423.1:0-4955 GCA_964392195.1 uncultured bacterium
GTGGTGGTGGGCTCGATGGGCCTCGAGCGCGTGGTCGCGCGGCTCATCGACCGCGCGATGGAGCTGCGCGCGGCGCGCCGACCCGCGCCGGTTTGATTTCCCGGCACCGAGCCCTACCTTGGCGAGCGCGCGCCACGGACCGTCCGCGGGTCGCGCGGCTCGAGGAGATGACGATGATCACCCGGCGTCCGGCGCACGAGCGCGGCCACGCGAACTTCGGCTGGCTCGACAGCTACCACACCTTCTCGTTCGGCGAGTACCACGATCCGCGCCACATGGGTTTCCGGGCGCTGCGCGTGATCAACGAGGACCGGCTGCGCGAGGGCAAGGGCTTCGGTACCCACGGTCACCGCGACATGGAGATCGTCTCGTACGTCCTCGGCGGCCAGCTCGAGCACAAGGACAGCCTCGGCAACGGCTCGGTGCTGGTGCCGGGCGAGGTCCAGCGCATGACCGCCGGCACCGGCGTGCTGCACAGCGAGTTCAACCCCTCGAGCACCGAGCCCGTCCACTTCTTGCAGATCTGGATCCTGCCGGAGCGCCCCGGGCTCGCGCCGGGGTACGAGCAGAAGAGCTTCCCCCCCGCCGAGCGCCCCGGGCGGCTCCGGCTGGTGGCCGATCGGCACGGCACCGACGGCGCGGTCACCGTCCACCAGGACGTACGGCTCTACGCGGGCTTGCTGGAGGCGGGGACGCGCGTCCACCAGCCGATCGCGGCGGGACGGCACGCCTGGGTACAGGTCGCGCGCGGCGCGGTGAGCGTGAACGGCGAGCGCCTCGCGCCGGGGGATGGCGCCGCGCTGAGCGACGTCACGACGATCGACCTCGGCGCCGAGGTCGACGCCGAGGTGCTGGTGTTCGACTTGGCGTGACCGCGGGCGGCTGGTCCCGCCCGCCAGGTCAGCCGGCGGCGGCGCGCGGCTGGTCGTCGAGCTGGGGCCGCACCTGCACCGGACCGTGCTTGTCGGGGTGCTTGGGGATCGCGTTCTCGTAGAGCGCCGCGAGCTTCACCATGTCGGCCTCGATGTCCCCGGTCGGCAGGAACGGTGGATGCACCGTGCCCACGCGTCTACCGTAATCGAGGACCGACGGCACGATCGGCACTCCAGCCTTGAGCGCGATGTAATAGAAGCCGGTTTTCCAGTGCGCCGTGTGCCCGCGGGTTCCCTCGGGCGGCACCGCGAGCACCAGCTCGTCGGTCCTGGCGAACGTCTCCGCCATCTGCTCGACCATGTTCTGCGGCGAGGTGCGGTCGATGGGGACGGCCCCGAGCGAGCGAAGGAACCGTCCGAAGGCACCCTTCACGATGGTGTGCTTCACCATCCAGCTCAGCTTCATGTCGAGGACGAACGACATGGCGAGCATGAAGAAGGCATCCCAGTTCGAGGTGTGGGGCGCGCAGATCAGCACGTACTTCTCGACGGGCGGACGCTGACCCGCGACGCGGAAGCCGAACGCCTTGAGCCACAGCCGGCCGAGGAAACGCGTGAAGGGGCCGTGCGCCTGGCGGTGCGGCTCGGGTTGGGCGTGAAGCTGGTGCACGGTCATGGTCTCTCCTCGGCTGTCGCGACGTGACGCAAGGGACGGCCCGGCGTGGCACCCGGGCGGGACCATCATCGTAGACCGCTCTTTGTCAGCGTTGTGTCAGCACCGTGGCACCTTTCACCCAGAAGCGGGTGAGGTGTCCGGTGGTGGTGCCGCAGGGTGGGGACGCGCCCGACGGGGATCGCGCGGGGGACGCCGACCGCTCAGGAGATCCGGACCGTCGCGTAGACCCAGCGCATCCGCGCGTCCGACTGGACGGGTGCGCCGGTGGGACGCCCGACGCCGCCGAGAGCGGCGGCGAACCGCTCGGCCGTGACCGCGAAGTTGCCGTGGATCGCGGCGAACACCAGCGCCTCCATCGCGGCGATCATCACGCCGCTGCCGAGGGCGAGCACGAGCAGCGCGCTCAGCCCGTGGTCGAGTCCCTGGCGCGACATCTCGATGGCGTGGCCGTTCACGACCGCGCCGAACACGCTCGCGCCGATCCACAGCGTGAGGCCGAGGGTGCGGCGGCTGCCGAGGTTCGGCGCGCGCAGGAAGCTCACCAGCAGCGCGTGGGTGGTGAAGGCGAGGACGCGCCCCGGCGTGATGATCGAGAGCAGCAGCGGGTTGCCGACGGTCCACGACAGCACGCTGAACATCATCCAGCGCCTGCGGTCGCTCACCCGGTCGCGCATGCCCAGCCACTGCAGGTAACCGAGGGCCAGGCCGCCCGGGATGGTGCCGCCGAGCAGCAAGGCGCCAGTGCCGAGCGTCGAGGCCACCGCGAGGTCGAACGTCGAGGCGAGCGCGTATCCGAGCGCGGACGTGAGCAGCACGCGCAGCAGCAGGCCGATTCCCTCGGCGTCCCCGAGCGGGTCGGCCGGGAGCGTCTGCGGGCGAGAAGCGGGGTTAGAAGGTGAGGGGGCGGCCGGGGTCCGAGGCGAGGTCGCGGCATCCGTTGGTCTGCGGATGCGAAGCGAGGTCAGTCGGCGCATGCCACCCCCATGTGTCCCGCCCGGGAAAAATCCCTTAGGCCGACCGATTGTATGCCTTTCGGCGCTCGCGGCGCCAGCGCGTCTCGAAAATTAGGGAAGCCTCACCCCGACGCTGGCGGGCTGGCCGGACGGGTGAAGGCAGGCTCGTCGAGCGGTCGAGGCGCACGCGACGAGCGGCCGCGCGGAGCCTTGACTTGCGGCCCGATCGCCACGATCGTCTGCGCCCCATGCGCGCTCGCGTCCGGCCTCCGCTCCGCTCGCTCGTCTGGCTGCTGCTCGCGGCGATGTCCGCGCAGGGCGCCGCCGGTTGCGCTCGCTGGCACCGATTCTTCGATCACGACGAGGTCTGCGAGCTCGGCACGACGGTGGAGGGTGGCCACGCCGAGCCCGCGCTCCTCGAACCGGTCGACGCGCCCCGGAAGCGCGCGTGGGAGGCCGCTCACGGCGGGCAGGTCGCGGCGCGCCCGTTCGTGCGGGCACGGATGAACGGCTGGCCGGGGACGCGCGTGGTGGACGGCGCGTCGCTGCCGAGCGAGCCGGAGGAGTTCGCGCGGCGGGTGGCGCGCGACACGTGGCGTGGCCTGGAGGCCCTGCACGACCGCGAGAACGGGCTGCCGGTCGACCACGTCCACCTCGACGACACCTCGGGCGGGCCGCCGGACGGCGTGGTCGGTGATTACGCGAACGTCACCAACGTGGGCCTGCGGATGCTCGCCATCGTGGGCGCCGAGAAGCTCGGCTACGTCGACGAGAAGGGCGCGATCGAGCGGATCGGCGCGATGCTCGACACCCTGGATGGGCTCGAGCGGCACCACGGCTTCTTCCTGAACTACTACGACACCACCACGCTCGAGCGCACCAGCAACCTGCTCTCGTTCGTGGACTCGTCGTGGCTGATCGCCGGGCTGATCGTGGTGCGCAACCGCCATCCGGAGCTCGCCGCGCGCGCCACCGCGCTCGTCGACGCCATGGACTACACGCTCTTCTACGACGACGACCTCGGCCGCATGACCCACGGCTTCTACGTGCAGAAGGACCGCCGATCCCGTTACCACTACGGCGTCCTGTTCGCGGAGTCGCGGCTCGGCAGCGTGATCGCGATCGGACGCGGCGAGGCCCCGCGGACGCACTGGTACCGGATGATCCGGACGTTCCACGAGAGCTGCACCTGGCAGTCGCAGCAGCCGCGCGCGCGCCGCGAGAAGCGCGGCATCGACGACGAGCCCTACTTCGGGGGCTGGTACGAGTGGGAAGGCGTCCGCTACGTGCCGTCGTGGGGTGGCAGCATGTTCGAGGCGCTCATGCCCACGCTGGTCCTCGACGAGCCGCGGCTCGCGCCCACGAGCCTGGGCGCCAACGACGCGGCGCACGTCGAGGTGCAGCGGCGCTTCGCGAGCGAGAAGCTCGGTTACCCGGTGTGGGGCCTCTCGCCGAGCTACAGGCCCGGCCCGTCGCGAGACTACGGCGAGTACGGCGTGAAGCCGCTCGGCGCGATCGGCTACGGCACGGGCGCCGTGACGCCGCACGCCGCCGCGCTGGCGCTCGCCGTCGACCCGGCGCGGGCCATCGGTGACCTGAAGGAGCTCGCGCGCCGCTTCCCGATCTACGGCGACTGGGGCTTCTACGACTCGGTCGACCCGGCCACCGGCGCGGTCGCCTACACCTACCTGACCCTCGACCAGGCGATGACCTTCGTGGCGCTCGCCAACCACCTCACGGACCACCACATCCAGCGGCTCTTCGAGCGCGACCCGATCGTGGCGCGGGCCATCCCCGTGATCGCCGCCGAACGGTTCTTCGAGTGAGCGGCGGCACCCGCGGCGAACGAGCGCGCCGGGAGTCGCGAGCGTCCTGAGCCGTTCCCATGGCGACCCTCGAGCTCGAGCACGTCGACAAGGTCTATCCGGGCGGGCGCCAGGCGCTCACCGACGTCTCGCTGTCGGTCGCCGACGGCGAGCTGGTCGTGCTTGTCGGCCCGTCGGGGTGCGGCAAGTCGACGCTGCTGCGCGTGGTCGCTGGGCTCGAGAGCGCGACCCGCGGCGCGGTGAAGATCGGCGGGGAGGTGGTCAACGACGCCTCGCCGCAGGAGCGCAACGTGGCGATGGTGTTCCAGGACTACGCGCTCTATCCGCACCTCACGGCGCGCGGGAACCTCGAGTTCCCGCTGCGGATGCGGCGCATGGCGAAGGCGGAGATCGCGCGCCGGGTCGAGGCGATCGCGCGCTCGCTCGCCATCGACCGCTGGCTGGACCGGCTTCCCAGGCTGCTCTCGGGGGGCGAGCGCCAGCGCGTGGCGAGGGGCCGCGCGCTGGTCCGCGAGCCGACGCTCTCGCTCCTCGACGAGCCGCTCTCGAACCTCGACGCGCGGCTGCGGGTGCAGGTTCGCGCGGAGATCAAGGAGCTGCAGCGGCGCATCCGCACCACGATGGTGTA
>CAYMQR010000424.1:0-4945 GCA_964392195.1 uncultured bacterium
GCTCCGCGACGACGCCGCGCAAGCGGCCGCGCGGCGTGTCAGTCGCCGCGGTCGGGGAGCTTCTTGCCCCAGTCGGTGTCGATCGCGAACTGGAAGATCTGCGCGAAGTAGTCCTCGGCCTTGGGCGCCTGGACGCCGAGCGGACCGAGGATCGAGCGCGCCTCGCGGTCGTCGAAGTGGAAGTCCATGAGGAAGTAGGGCAGGTAGAGCGAGCCCTTGTTGATGAGCGTGTCGTGCAGGCGCGGGAACGGCACGGTGCCGACCACGACGCTGCGGTGGATCACGTTCATGTAGAAGGTCGGCGGGAAGAACCGCACCGGCTTCTGCGCGAAGTAGTGGCTCGCCATCTCGGCGGCGCGGCCGATGGTGGTCGAGTGGTCGCTGGCGGTGACGTGGAAGCAGCGTCCGAGGCTCTTCGGGGTGCTGGCGAGGCCGAGGATCGCGTCGCACACGTAGTCGATCGGGACGATGTCGACCTCGGTCGAGGGCTTGCCGGGGATCCAGCGCCACAGCCCGCGGGCGTAGATCTTGAGCGGGAAGTACAGCACGTTGAAGCTCGAGGTCTTCCCGGTCTTCGACTCGCCCACCACGATGCTCGGGCGGTGGATCGTGATGGGCAGGTCCTTCCAGTGCTCGCGGACCAGCTTCTCGGCCTCGTACTTGGTCTGCTCGTAGGTGTTGTGGAAGGTCTGGCCGCACTCGAGCTCGGTCTCGAGGATCGTCCCCTTGCGGTCGCCGGCCACGAACGCCGTGCCGATGTAGTCGAGGCGCTCGAACTCGCCGTGCTTCTGGCACGCGGCGGCGAAGTCGAGGATGTGCTTGGTGCCTCCGACGTTGATGGTGCGCGCCTGCTCGAGCGGTAGCGCGAACGCCACCGACGCCGCGGCGTGGATGACGCGGTAGGTGTCGGCGGCGAGCGCCTCGTAGGAGCGGTCGTCGAGCCCGAAGTGCTCCCAGCTCACGTCGCCCATCACCAGGTCGACGCGCTTCGAGAGCTCGGCGGCGCGCTCGTCGCCGTAACGTCCGGCGAGGAGCCGCTGCAGGCGCTTGCGCGGGCTCGAGCGGTCCGAGCCGCGCACCAAGAGCGCGTAGCGGCTCGAGTCGTCGGCGTCGAGGAGCCGGTAGAGCAGGTTCCGGCCCAGGAAGCCGGTGGCGCCGGTGATGAGCGTGACGGGCGCGTGCTCGGTGGCGGGGCGCTTGCGGGGGGAGCGGGGCATCGGTTCTCCGGGACTTTCGGGGGCGGGCGAAGGTACCACAGGCCCGCCGCGGGCGGGCCCGGACGCGCCGGCGGGGCACCGGCCGCGCCGCCGCCGCGCCGCTCGTCGCGGGCTGGCAAAGGGTGGCCGGTTCGGTCACACTAGCGCGCTTTCCGCGCCGGCCGCGGGAGCAATCGCCCCACAATCGGAGGTCGTCCACGGATGCGTTACAGCGGTCTCACACCCGCGACGCGTGAGCAGATGCTACGCGCGATCGGGGCCAACGACATCGAGGCGCTCTTCGCGTCGATCCCCGCGGGCGACCGGATGCAGCGCCCGCTCGACATCGCCGGGCTGGTGCCCGAGGTGCAGCTCTGGCGTGACCTCGAGGCCATGCACGTGCGCCGTCCGCGCGTCGCGCTGGTGGGCGGCGGGCTCTACCAGCACTTCATCCCGGCCGCGCTCGAGCGGCTGGTGTCGCGCAGCGAGTGGCTCACCAGCTACACGCCGTACCAGCCCGAGATCGCCCAGGGCTCGTGCGTCATGTACTACGAGTTCCAGAGCTACGCCGCGATGCTGACCGGGCAGGAGCTCGCCAACGGCGGCATGTACGACGGCAGCACAGCGCTCGCCGAGGCGGTGCTGATGGCGAAGAGGCTGCGCCCCAAGGCGCACCGCCTCTACGTGTCGGGCGCGCTCCACCCCGAGTACCTGGCGGTGCTGCGCACGTACCTGTCGTTCCAGGACGGCATCCAGATCGTCGTCCTGCCGGTCGACCCCGCCACCGGCCGCACCCTCTGCGAGGTCTCCGAGGCCGACCAGGCGGCGGCGCTCGCGGTGATCGTGCAGAGCCCCAACTTCTTCGGCGTCATCGAGGACTGCGCCGGGATCGCCAAGGACGCGTTCACCATCTGGTGCTCGACCGAGGCGATGTCGCTGGCGCTCTTGCCGCCGGTGCCGTGCCAGATCGCCGTCGGCGAGATCCAGAGCTTCGGCATCCCGGTGCAGCTCGGCGGGCCCACCTCCGGCTACTTCGCCACCAGCAAGGAGCACGTGCGGCAGCTTCCCGGCCGCCTCATCGGCCGCACCGTCGACGCCGACGGCAAGGAGGCCTACTGCATCACGCTCGCCACCCGTGAGCAGTTCATCCGCCGCGACCGCGCGACCTCGAACATCTGCACCGCGTCCGGCCTGATGTGCCTGCGCGCCGTCACGTACCTGAGCCTGATGGGGCGCAGGGGCCTCGAGGACGTGGCGCGCCAGAACGCCAAGGCGGCGCGCTACGTCGCGAACGGGCTCGCCGAGCTCGGCATCGCGCGGCCCTATTCGGGCTCGTTCTTCAACGAGTTCGTGATCGACCTCGCGGGACAGCCCAAGCTCCACAAGGCGCTCGCCAAGAAGGACTTCGTGCTCGGCCTGCCGCTCGGGCGCTTCTACCCGAAGGACAAGGCCATGAAGCACCGCTACCTGGTCAACGTGACCGAGCTCCACTACCCGGAAGCGCAGGCCATCGTCGAGGAGGTCCGCCATGCGGTCGGTCGTTGATCGTCCCATCTTCCACATCGCCCGCGACGACCGCGGCGGCTTCGCGGCCTACGCGCCGAACGCCGAGGTCGACGCCGTCGAGCTCGACTTCGCCCAGCGCGACGACGGCTGCGGCGGCTTCGCCCAGGTGTCGGAGCCCGAGGTGGTGCGCCACTACACGCGCCTCTCGACCCTCAACTTCGACATCGACCGCGGCCTCTACCCGCTCGGCAGCTGCACCATGAAGCACAACCCGCGGCTCAACGAGGCGGTCGCCGCGGACCCGCGCTTCGCGTCGCCGCACCCCTACTGGCCGGACTCGTACCTCGAGGCGCATCGCCGCATCATGGACGAGCTGGCCAAGGACCTCGCCGAGGTCTCGGGCTTCGACGAGGTGTGCCTGTTGCCCGCGGCCGGCGCCCACGGCGAGCTCACCGCCACGTTCATGATGAAGGCCTACCACCAGGCCCACGGCAACACCGCGAAGACCGTGATCCTGATCCCCGACACCGCCCACGGCACCAACCCGGCGTCGGCGGCGATGACCGGCTTCAAGTGCAAGAACATCAGCTCCGGCCCCGACGGCTACCTGCGCCTCGAAGACGTCCTGCCGCACCTCGACGACACCGTCGCCGGGATCATGATCACCAACCCCAACACCTGCGGCATCTACGAGCGTGACCTGAGCCGCATCGCCGAGGCGCTGCACGCCAGGGACGCGCTGCTCTACATGGACGGCGCCAACTTCAACGCGGTGATGGGGATCTTCCAGCCCGGCAAGCTGGGCGTGGACGTGATGCACTTCAACCTGCACAAGACGTTCACCACGCCGCACGGCGGCGGTGGTCCGGGCTCGGGGCCGATCGGCTACGTCTCGAAGCTCGCGCCGTTCGCGCCGGGCTCGGGCACCAAGCAGTCGATCGGCCCGGTGAAGGCGTATTTCGGCCAGTGGGGCATGTACATCCGCGCCTGGACGTACATCCGCTCGCTGGGCGGACAGGGGCTGCGAGAGGTGAGCGAGGAGGCGGTGCTCAACGCCAACTACGTCAAGGCGCGCCTCGCCGACACGCTGCACGTGCCGTTCGCCACGCCCTCGTTCCACGAGTTCGTCGCGACCGACAAGGGCTTCCCCAACGACCTCGCCACCATCGACCTCGCCAAGCGGCTGCTCGACCACGGCTTCCACCCGCCCACCATGTACTTCCCGATCCACGTCAAGGGCGCGATCCTGATCGAGCCCACCGAGACCGAGTCGCTCGAGGAGCTCGACCGCTTCGTCGACGCGGTGAAGGCGGTGCGCGCCGAGATGGACACCGCCCCCGAGGTGGTGCGCGGCGCACCGCACACCACGCCGGTGCGGCGCGTGAACGAGGCCCAGGCCGCGCGTCAGCTCCACCTGCGCTGGTCGCCCGCCGACGACTGATGGGCGCGCCCGACCACCCGCCGCTCCGCTGAGCACGAGGGGATCCCGCATGGTCGAGCTCCCGGACCCTCACGCGCGGCGGGCGTACCTGCTCCACGAGGCGCAGTTCGGCGCGCCTCCCGCGATCGTGGCCTCGGCGCCCGGCCGCGTGAACCTGATCGGCGAGCACGTCGACTACTGCGGCGGCTGGGTGCTGCCGATGGCGATCCCCAACCGCACCTACGTCAGCTTCGGCGTGGCGCCGGGCGGGGAGTGCCGGATCTTCTCGTCGCGGCTCGGCGAGATCTCGTTCCCGATCGAGGGCGCGGCGCGCGCCGGGGACTGGGCCGACTACGTGCGCGGCACGGTGCGCGAGTTCCGCGAGCGCGGGCTCAGGGTGCCGGGCCTGGTCGGCAGCATCACCGGTGACGTTCCCCTCGGCGGTGGGCTTTCGAGCTCCGCGTCCCTCGACGTGGCGCTCGCCATGGCCCTCAACGCGCTGGTGGGTGGCGGGCTCGAGCCGGACGAGCTGGCGCGGCTGGCCCAGGCGGTCGAGAACCGCACGGTGGGCGTCGCGTGCGGGCTGATGGACCCGATGGCGGTCGCGGTGGCGGGGGAAGGCGAGGCATTGCTGCTCGACTGCCGCACCGGCGCCACCGAGGGAGTGCCCGTCGAGTTCGAGTCGGCGAGCTTCGTGCTCGCGGACTCGCGGGTACCGCGGACGCTGGCCGGCTCGAAGTACAACGAGCGCCGCGACGAGACCGCGCGCGGGCTCGCCGCGCTCCTGTCGGCGGGCTGGGAGCTCCGCGACCTCCGCGACGTG
>CAYMQR010000425.1:0-4927 GCA_964392195.1 uncultured bacterium
GCCCGCCAGCACGCCGCCCGCGCCGGCGAGCGCGGCGACCACCGCGTCGATGGCGGCGCGGGCGTCGGCGGCCTGCACCTCGGCCTCGAAGCGCTGCTCCCCGACCCTCCACGAGTGCCGCGAGCCCGTCTTGCCGACGCGGTCCACGAGCCCCGAGGCGAGGGTCTCCTCGGTGTCCATCTCGAAGAGGTGGTACTTGACCGAGGTGCTGCCGACGTTGAGGACGAAGATCTTCACGGGGTCACGACTCGAGCGCCGCGTAGCGCTGGTGGGCGGGCCGCGTCCGGCAGCGCGCCAGCCAGCCGGCGAGGGAGGCGTACGGGGCGAGGTCGTGGCCGACCGAGTCGCAGATGCTCGCCACCGACGCCACGTTGAGGTCGCCGACGGTGAAGCGATCCGTCACCAGGTACTCGCGGCGCGCGAGGTGGCGGTCGAGGATCTCGAGGAGCGGCGGCAGGAGCGCCCGCGCTCGCTCGATCGCGCCGTGGTCGCGCTTGGGCTCGGGCACGAACACGAGCTGGATGAACATCTCGATCAGCGGCCGTTGCAGGTCGAGGATCGACCAGTAGCTCCACTGCGAGATCAGCCCGCGCTCCTCCGGCGTGGCGCCGCCGAGCGGGCCGCCGTACTTGTCGATCAGGTACTGGTTGATCGCCATCGACTCCCAGATCGTGAAGTCGCCGTCGACCAGGCACGGCACCTTGCCCGTGGGGTTGAGCCTCAGGTAGCGCTCGCTCTTGTGCTCCTTGGCGCGCATGTCGAGGGGCTGACGCTGGTACGCGAGCCCGAGCTCCTCGAGCAGCCAGTAGCAGCGCCCGGCGCTCGAGCGCGGCGAGCCGTAGATCTGGATCATGGTGTCTCCCGGTGGATGACGAGTCGATCGCAATTCGTAGCGCGGCGTGGACCGACTCGCAACCACGGGCGCGCGAGCGCGTCCCCGCGGCGCTCAGCCGAACGGCGCCACGCCGATCAGCCGCGCGTGGAGCCAGACGACGAACGCGACGTAGAGCGCGAGCCCGAGCACGACGGCGATCGCGTCGTTGGCGCGCGCCGGCGGCGCCGCCGGGATCGGGCGCGGCGGGCGGCGCGCGACCGAGGCCCGGTCGGCGAGCGCCCAGACGCCGAGCGCGCCGAACAGCACCACGTCGGCGAGGTTGCCGTTGGCCAGCAGGTGGGCGGCGGCGAACAGCATCGTGGCGAGCAGCATCGGATGGCGCGTGGCGCGCTGGATCCGCCCCGGCAGGTACGCCGCCACGAGCAGCGGGAAGACGGGCAACATGAGCAGCGCCGCGACGTGGCGGGTCGCGACCGGCGGCACCCACAGCGGATGCGGGGCGAGCCGCGCCGCCGCGTAGCCGCGCGCCATGAGCACGAAGCCCACGACCGCCACCACGGCGTAGAGCGCCTTCCACGGGTACTCGCCGATGCGGCGCGCCACGCCGTCGCGCCACCCGAGCGCCACGATCGACACCGAGTGGACACCGAGGAAGATCACCAGACCCAGAGCCAAGAGCGTCATGACGGCCTCACGGGGATGCGGGAGCCACGGCGGGGGCGACGGCGGGCGCCGCGATCGGCACCGCGCGCGCCGACACGCCGAGCGGCTGGGTGGTCATGCGCAGCCAGCGTACCTCGTCGCCGGGCTGCCAGCGCGGCGGGAAGAAGTAGAAGACCCGCATCTGGTAGTCGCCCACCGGCAGCGGCATCAGGTCGATGTGGTAGACGAGCTCGCCGATCGTGCCGGGCACGGATTCGGGCGGCTCGGGCGTGGCCGCGTCGTCGCGCAGCGCCAGGTCCGTCGACGAGACCAGCGCGCTCGGCAGCTCCATCCGCCACAACATCGTGCCGGGCGCGCCGGTGACGAGGTGCCAGGGCGGCTGGCGCGGGTCGATCCCCTTCTCGTCGGCGCTCGGGACGCCGTCGATCGCGTGGAAGGGGCCCGTGGCGGCGTCTCCGGGGGCGGCGCCCGCCCGCGGCCGGTAGTAGCGCATGCCGCGCGCGGCGTCGTTCAGGTCGATCTCGGCGTCGAACCACGCCGCGGTGGCGATGCTCGGGAAGTTCACGGTCTGGTGGATCGCCGTGGGAGCGACGTGGAAGTCGCGGTAATAGGTCGCCTCGACCACGATCGTGGGCGCCACCGGAATGCCCACGAACGCGAGCGTGTTCTTGACCTCGCGGATCGCGCGCACCGGCCCGTCGAGGTAGGCGGCCACGGTGCTGTCCCACTCGCTCTCGTCGAAGCCGATCGAGAAGAAGAGCTTGGTCTCGACCTTGGTGCGCATCTTGAGGCGATCGACGAAGTTCTGGCCGGTGCCGCCCGCGCTCGCCGGCACGGACACGCTCGAGAAGTAGATGCGGTCCCGACCGGCCTCGTAGCCCATGGAGTAGCTCGCGGCGGTGACGGTCTCGGTGCTCGGGTGGTACTCGACGTAGCGCGTGGTCGAGCGCGGCGGATCGGCGGCGGTGTCGGCGTACGCGAGCAGGTAGACGAACCCCGTGACGGGCTCCACCGGGTCCTTCACCTCGATCTCGACGACCCGCTCGACGCCGGGCGGCCACGGCGGCGGCTCGCCGGGCGCGGGCGGCGAGATCGCCGGGCCGCAGTCGCTCGCCATGAACACCAGCTCGTCGAAGCGGTCGAGGCGGCCGTTGCCGTCCCCCGGGTTCGCCTCCTTGCCGCTGGGATAGACGAAGCTCGCGCCATCGGCGGTCTTCTCGTCGACCTGGAACGGGACCGGCGCCAGCCCGACGCCGTCGCCTGCCGCCATCAGCGCGAGGCGGCCGAGCTTGCGGCCGGCGGCGTCGCCGAGCTGATCGGCGCGGATGACGACCGGATCGGGTGCCGCGGGAAACGGCGTCGCGCCGGCGGCCGTGGTCAGCGCCGGAGCGCACGCGGCGAGCGCGACGGCCAGCGCCGCCCACCCGCCGGCCTTGGCGTGCCGCTCAGCCGCGCCCACGCGCCGTCGACTCACGACACGCTCCTTCCACGATCAAGTACTGCGCCAGGTAGTAGGTCACGTAGCCGCTCACGATCAGCGGCAGCGACGGGTGCGGCAGCACGAAGAAGTTGATCGGGATGTGCGAGTCGGAGACCACGAACACCACCGCTCCCCACGCGATCAGCGCGGTGCCCGCGCGATGGACGAGCGCGAGCCCGGTCATGAGCGTGATGACCGCAACGTAGCCGATGACCGGTGCCGCGACGTGCTCGCCCTCCACGACCGGGTCCTGCACCGCGACGAACGTCGCCGCGCACACCGTGTAGAGGAGCAGCGCCAGCAACACCGACGCGCGCCGCACCAGCGCCGTCTCGTCGCGGTCGCGGCCGAACGCGACGATGTACGCGAGGTGGCCGATCAGGAACGCCACCAGGCCGGGGATGAAGAGCGCCTTCGAGAGCGTCGCGAGCAGGAAGTCGCCGACCGAGCCGAGCGCCACGCCGATCGTGATCCAGCGCGCGTAGCCGGCGCGGGTCGCGCGCGACGCCTCGACGGCGAGGAGCGCGGTGGGGATCGCCTTGAGGAGCTCGATGCCGAAGAACGGCGCGGTGAGGTTGCTCGCCACCGAGACGAGCGAGAGCAGCAGATAGGCCAGGGCGGTGCGCGGTCGCATGACCCGCGACTATCGCGCGTTCGCGGTGCGGGTTCCACTCGAGTCGCGACGCACGGAGCTACGCTTCGCGCCCGTCGATCCTCGCAGCTCACGGAGGCCACTCATGAAGCTCGATGCGCCGATCCTCGCCCTCGACCTCGGCGACGTCGCGGAGGTGGTCCGCGCCGTCGAAGCCACCGGCGTCGACGGGCTCTTCGTCTTCGAGGGCCCCCGCGAGCCGTTTCTCAGGCTCGCGCTCGCGGCCGAGCACAGCTCGCGCGCCACGCTCTCGACCCAGGTCGCCATCGCGTTCGCCCGCAACCCGATGATCGTGGCGCAGCTCGCCTACGACCTCCACGCCTACTCGCGCGGTCGCTTCGTCCTCGGGCTCGGCTCGCAGGTGAAGGCGCACATCGAGCGCCGCTTCGGCGCCACCTGGTCGCGCCCCGCCGAGCGGATGCACGAGTTCGTGCGCGCGCTGCGCGCGATCTGGGGCGCGTGGCAGGACGGCACCCGGCTCGCCTTCCAGGGCGAGTTCTACACCCACACGCTGATGCCACCGCTCTTCAACCCGGGGCCGAACGCCTACGGGCTGCCCAAGGTGCTGATCGCGGGCGTGGGCGCGCGCATGACCGAGGTGGCGGGCGAGGTCGGCGACGGCATGCTGGTCCACCCGTTCCACACCCGCCGCTCGCTCGACGCGGTGACACGGCCGGCGATCGAGCGCGGCCTCGCCGCGGCGGGCCGCGAGCGCGCCGCCTTCGAGCTGTGCGTGCAGGCGCTGATCGTCACCGGCCCGACCGAGGAGGATGCGGCGCAGGCGCGCGAGCTGACACGCCAGCAGATCGGCTTCTACGCCTCCACTCCTGCCTACCGCTCGGTGCTCGAGAGCGAGGGCTGCGGCGAGCTGCAGGGGGAGCTCCAGGCGTTGACCCGCGAGGGCCGCTGGGACGAGCTCGGCGAGCGAGTCGGTGACGACCTCCTCGAGCGCATCGCGGTGTGCGGCGAGCCCGGCGAGATCGCGCCGCTCCTGCGCGCCCGCTACGGCGAGATCGCGAGCCGGGTGTCGATCGCATCGCCGTTCCCGGTGTCGCTCGACGTGATCCGCACCATCGCCGAGGGGCTGCGCTGAGCGCTCGCGAGGAGCGTGCGAGGCGAATCAGCACGGCGCCGAGACGCCCGCCGCGATGGACCTGGTGCGGCTCGCGATCCCGCGCCGTACCCACACCCGGAGCCAGGTCGACTACGTGATCGACGTGACGCGCTGGGTCGCGGAGCGCGCCGGCGCGCCGCGCGGCATGCGCATCGGGAAGCAGCCCGCCGCACTGCGCCACCT
>CAYMQR010000426.1:0-4925 GCA_964392195.1 uncultured bacterium
ATCTCGAGCGAGAGCCGCACCCAGCCGCTCGAGGGGTCGCGCTCGAGGAGCCAGCCGAGCACGCCGTCGGCGCCCGCGGTCACGGCCGCGCCGCGGATCGCGTCGACCGACTCGAGCGCGGTGGGCGCGCCCTTGGCGGCGGGGACGACGCGCACGCCCGCCGACTTGAGCTGGGTCTCGATCGCGCCGCGCAGGTTGGCCGCGGTGGAGGCGGGGATGGTGTCGTCGGTGGCGATCGGCAGCACCAGCAGCGAGGGCGCCTTCGGCGGCGCGGCAGCTGCGGGTCCGGCGCCGGCCAGCGTGGCCGCGCCGATCGCCGCGAGGATCGCCGCCGTCGCCGCGATCGCGGCGCGGCTCCGCTCGAGCCCGGTCCGAGGTTTCAGTCGCAGCATGGGTCGCTCGTGGATTCGAGGGCGAGCGCCAGCAGCGCGTCGCGGTTGTTGAGGTCGGGGTTCTCGAGGACCGCGGCGAGGAGCCGCTTCAGCGTGAGGCCGAGCTGCGGCCCCTGAGGTACGCCTGCTTCCATCAGATCGTTGCCGTCGACGGCCAGATTGCGGAGGCCGAACGGCTCCTTGCGCTCGAGCTCGCCGCGCACCCGCTTGCGGAACGTGATGATCGCGCCGATCCGGTCGGGGCGCGCGCCGCCGCGCTTGTCGGCGATGCGCAGGTCGAGGAGCTTGTACGTCATCTCGGGCCCGCCGAGCTTCCGCGCGAAGCGCCGGATCGCCTTCTCGGAGAGCTCGATGTCGAGGTCGAACATGTGGTGCCGCACCAGCCGCGAGACGCGCTCGGCGCTGATGTTGGCGCGCGCCGCGCCGTAGCTCTTGAGGCGCTTGCGGGTGAGCCGCTCGCCCACGAACTGGTGGCCGTGGAAGGTGATGCGGCCGGTCTCGGCGTCGACGCCCTTGGTGTGCGGCTTGCCGACGTCGTGGAAGAGCGCCGCCAGCATCAGCTCCATGTCGCCCGGGGTGATGAGCGCCGAGTCGGCGCGCGCCGCGTCGACCACCCGCATGGTGTGCTCGAAGGCGTCGCAGCCGTGCGACTTGGCGGGCTGCTCGACGCCCACCATGCCGACCAGCTCGGGGGCGACCTCCTGCAGCACGCCGCGCTCGAGCAGCACGCGCAGCGCGTCGGATGGGCGCGGCTGCGACAGGACCCGGCGCAGGTCCTCGAAGAACGTCGCGGCGGCGCGCGGATCGACCCGCGCGGAGGGCACGCGCGGGGGTGGCGCGGGCTGGGCGGTGGCCTCGGCTGCCGGCGCGGCCTCGGCTGCCGGCGCCCCCTCAGCGGGCGTCCCGCTCGCGTCGCCGCACGGTCCCGCGTGAGGCGGGTGGTGAGCGTGCTCGGCGGTGGGCCGGGCCTCGCTCGCGTCGTGGCCGGACGGATCGGGGCGCATCGGGTTCCTGCGGGACGTGCGCGGTTCGGGGGTGAGCCGGAACGAGAACGGATGGGGCGCCGGAGGCGGCCCGCGGGACCCTCGCCGGCGTTCCCGGGGTGGCCGCGACCACCGCGGGCAACGGCCCGGATTGGTTCGTGTTGTCGACGGGTTGTCGGACGGGTCGGGCGAGGGTATAGCATCGCCGTCGGGCACGTCCAGGGAGCTTCCCGGTTCCCCCCGCCAGCCTTCGGACCTGCGCCGGCCGCTTCATTCCTCTCCGTGTCGCGCGCACCGAGCCCGGGCCCCGATTCCGCTCGCTGGCGGCACGCCGCGCCGTGGCTCGGCGTGGCGGCGACCATGCTCGTGGTGCTGGTGATGAGCGCGCGCGGCTACGCGCTGTCGCGCTGGGCGCAGGCGCACGGGCTCGGCTGGGTGGTGTCGTGGACGATCCCGGCGGCCATCGCGGGGATCGCGCTGCGCTACGACCGGATCTACGAGCGCCTGGGCGTGGCGGCGGCGGTCGCCAAGCCGTGGGTGGTGGTGGGGATGGCGGCCGAGGCGTGCGTGGTGCTCCTCGGCGACAGCGAGATCGAGCACTTCCACGTGCTCACCTTCGGCGTGCTCGGGTTCGCGCTGGTGTGGGCGCTGGTGCCGCGCTACGGCTTCAAGCACGGCGGCGCGCTGGTGATGCTGGTCGGGACCGCGCTCGGGCTGGCCGACGAGGTGTTCCAGGGCTTCCTCCCCGATCGCGTCTACGACGGGCGCGACGTGCTCATGAACGCGCTCGCGGTGGCCGCCGCGCTCGCGTTCAGCTGCCCGTTCGCGCCCAAGCTCGGTCGCCCGCCGTTCACCGTGCCGCGCAACGTGTGGCTGGCGGGCGCGGTGCTGGGCGCGGCGGTGGCGGCGAGCCTGGCACTCGGCACCCGCCCGCACCTGGGTCGAAAGGACCTTGTGGGAGCGTGGGAGAGCGCCGGCGCGTGCGGAGCGAACGAGGTGCTCACCTTCCGTCGCGACGGACGGGTCCGGTGGCAGGCGGGAGATGGACCGGCGGTCGACGGCGTGTGGTCACTCGACGCCAACGCCTTCGAGGCGATCCTCGCGGTCGACGCCAAGCCGCCGCCGCCGAGCGCGCCCGCGGCGCCGGGCGGCGGCGCGTTCGCGCGCTCGGTGCCCGAGCGCGCCGAGATCCAGGTCTCGGCGAAGACGCTCACGCTGCCGCGAGGCGGACGGGAGTGGACGCGGCGCGCGGAAGCTCCGCGCTGATTCGGAGGGACCGCCTCCTGGCGGTCCGCAGCGATCGAGCCGGCGGTCCGACGAGAGTCGGACCCTCCGAAAGGAACTAACTCTTCGCGGTGCGGACCTCGTCGACGACCTTGCGGATGTCGGCGATCGAGAACGGCTTGGGGATGAACTTGTAGGCGCCGTTGCGGAGCGCGTCCTCGCGCAGGTTCTGCGCTTCCTTGCCGAAGCCCGAGACCATCACCACCGGCAACGCCGGGCGGCGCGCGTGGATCTCGCGGAACGCGTCGACGCCGTTCTGCACCGGCATCATGATGTCCATGAACACCAGGTCGAACTCGCGCTCCTCGATCTGCAGCACGGCGTCGCGACCGTTGGTCGCCATGGTGACGTCGCACTGCTGGTCGTTGAGGATGAACCGCATGAGCTCGCGGATCGTCTCTTCGTCGTCCGCCACCAACACGCGGAGGGGGGCACGCGGCATGCGACGGGTTCCGGAGCTCGCGAGCGCGGATTCGTGACCGCGCTCGATCGCGGCTACCCTAGCACACGGTCCACCGCGCGAACCTCTTCGCGGGCGTGATCGGCGCGCGGACCCACTTGCCCGTCTCGTCGGCGCTTCGCTATGTTTCGCGGCTCGCTCGCTTCCCGAGTGCAGTGCGGGCGAACGCGGGGCCGTAGCTCAACTGGGAGAGCGCCTGACTGGCAGTCAGGAGGTAGAGGGTTCGACTCCCTTCGGCTCCACCACGCAGTCGTCGCGGTGGATTCACAGCCCCTTCAGGTCGGAACATGACGTCGCAGCGGGTCGCGGGCCGGGTGGCAGGGCTGGCGGCGCGGTTGCTGGTGTTGGTCGTGCTCGGCGGAGTGGGCGCGAGCACGGCGTGGGCGATGGGCGCGCGTGACGCGGGCTCCTCCTCGTCGGGCCTGCCGGTGCGCGCGCTGGCGTCCGGTGGGCACGCGAGCGTCGCGAGCGGGCCGCAGGCGTGGCTCGCGCGCTCCGCGGACGAGCTCGCGAGCACCATGGCGTCGCGCCTGCCGGGCTTCGTGATGCCGGCCGAGCCCACCCAGCCCGCGCTCGACTTCGGCCGCGAGGTGGTCGTGGGCGTCGTGGCGGGCGAGCGGCCGACCGGTGGCTACTCGATCGAGATCGTCTCGGCGGCGCGCCACGGCCGCACCCTCGAGGTCACGGTGCGCGAGAAGCGCCCCGACCCCGGCACGATGACCATCCAGATGCTCACCACGCCGTGGGCGCTCGCCGCGGTCACCGTCGACGGGCCGCTCGACGACGTGATCGTGCGCGACGAGAAGGGCCGCGAGCTTCGCCCCAGCGAGCCGACCCGCGGCGGCCCCGCCGTCCGCTAGCGCACCCCTGAATCGGAGGGTCGCGCGCCGCGCGACCGGCGATACGCGTCGGCGCGCGCACCGACGGGAGCGTGGGTCGCTGTCAGAGCCGCGCGGCCAGCTCCGTCCCCCCTCGAGCGCCGGATCGCCTAGAGCCGCGCGGCCAGCTCGTCGGCCTTGTAGGAGCTGCGCACCAGCGGCGCCGACGCGACCTCCTCGAAGCCCATCGCGCGCGCCTCGCGGCCGAGCTCCTCGAACACCGCGGGCTCCCAGAAGTGCCGCACCGGCAGGTGCTGCCGCGACGGCCGCAGGTACTGGCCGAGCGTGAGCACCCGGCAGCCGTGGTCGCGCAGGTCGCGCAGCGCCTGGCGGACCTCGTCGAGGTCCTCGCCCAGCCCCAGCATCAGGCTCGACTTGGTCAACATGCCGCGCCGCGCGGCGTGCGCGATCGCCGCGAGCGAGCGCTCGTAGCTCGCCTGCGGGCGCACCATCCGTGTGAGCCGCGCGACGGTCTCGAGGTTGTGGGCGAGGACGTCCGGGCGCGCCTCGATCACCACGTCGAGCAGCTCGCCGCGCGCGTGGAAGTCCGGGATCAGCACCTCGATCCCCATCCTCGGCGCGGCCGCGCGCAGCGCGCGGATGGTCGCGGCCCAGTGCGCGGCGCCGCCGTCGGCGAGGTCGTCGCGGTCGACGCTGGTGAGCACGGCGTAGGCAAGGTCGAGCCCGGCGAGCAGCTCGGCGACGTGGCGCGGCTCGTCGGGGTCGAGCGGCGCCGGCCGCCCCGTGGCGACGTCGCAGAACCCGCACGAGCGCGTGCACACGTTGCCGCCGATCATCACCGTGAGCGTGCGGCGGTTCCAGCACTCGCCGATGTTCGGGCACGAGGCCTCCTCGCACACCGTGTGCAGCCCGAGCTCGCGGACCCGCGCCTGGAGGTCGTGGTGGCCGGGACCGGACGCCGGGCGCA
>CAYMQR010000427.1:0-4921 GCA_964392195.1 uncultured bacterium
GTCCTTGGCGGCGGGGCCGAGCTGGCCGAGGGCGCTGATCGCGCAGCTCCGGCCCTCGTCGTTCGGCTCGGAGCGGACCACCTCGATGAGCCGCGGCACCGCGGCGGCGCCGAGGCGCGCCAGCGCCGAGGCGGCCGGCTGCCGCACCTGCCACGCCGGGTCCTGGCAGAAGACCAGCCACTCGTCGACCGACACCTGCTTCTCGAGGCCCGACTGCTCGATGCCCGACACCGCCTGGCCGCGGATCGCGGGGTCCGGGTCGCGCGCGAGCGCCTTCATCTCCGGGAGCAGGTCGCGGGCGTTCGCTTCGAGGTCGGTGGCCACCCGGGTGGCGCGCAGCCGGACCTTCGGGTCGGGGTCGCCGAGCGCGCGCTTCAGGTCCGGGATCACGGCCGTCCTGGCGGCGTTCCAGCTCCCCTGGTGCTGCTGGAAGGTGGGCGTGTTCTTGAACTGCCGGTAGCTCGCGGCGAGGGCGTGGGCGCGCGCCCACGAGTCCGGGTCGTCGAGCCCGCCGAACAGCGTGGGCGCCGCGCTCTCGGGGAGCTTCGGCGCCCAGCGCGCGAGCGCCTCGAACGAGGTGGCGCGGTTGGCGGCCACCGGGCTCTTCGCCTCGGCGACCAGGATCGCGAGCATCTGCTCGCCGGCCTGCGGCGGTACCTGGCGGTCGCCGTCGCCGATGCCGTTCGCGAGCTGGGCGGCGGCGGCGAGGCGCTCGGCTGGGTCGGGCGCGGCCATGTCCGCGATCAGCCGCTCCGACTTCTTGGGGCAGCCGGCGAGCACGCCGCCGAGGACGAGGATCAACGCGTGGGCCGCGAGGCGGCGCGCCAGGCGAGGTCGAGTGGCGAGGTGGCTGCTTCGCACGTCACGCTCCGCGGGGGCCGCTCATCATATCCCCGGACGCTTGGTATGCTCGCGCGTCGCGCCACCGACCGATCCACCGCCGAGCCCGCCACCATGGACGCCGAACGCATCGCCCTCGCCACCGCCGTCGAGCAGCGCTGGCGCGAGTACGAGGACTCGCTCCCCACCTCGGGATTGCTGGTGCGCCGCGACGGCGAGGTCGAGGAGATCCTCGACGGCAACCGCGAGGCGTTCCTGCGCGCCCGTCCGGAGGGCGCGACGACGACCCACGCCGAGGCCAACCAGATCATCGTCGACAGCATCCAGAAGATGCAGGAGACGAGCCTCGGCTACCACGCGATCGTGGACCTGCTGCTCAAGACCGGCCGGCGGCGGATCCGTGCGCGCGGCGCCGCGCTCGCCGGCCTCGACGCCCGCCCCCTCAGGGTGCTGGAGGTGGCGTCCGGCAGCGGCTGGCTGATGCGCCACCTGTGGCGCATCGCCAACGCAGAGTCGACGCCGCTCGAGCTGTGGGCCGGTGACATCCAGCCGGCGCTGGTGCGCTCGCTCGCCGAGCGCCTCGCGGCTCACGGCATCCCCTGCCAGACCACCGTCAACGACGCCCGCCACATGGCGGAGGTCGAGGACGGGCGGTGGGACGTCGCGTTCATGTCCTACACGCTGCACCACTTCAGGCCCACGGACGCGGCGCTCTGCCTGCGCGAGCTAGACCGCGTCTCGGGTGGCGGGCTGGTGGTGGTGGACATCGCGCGGCGCGTGACCGGCCTCGCGTTCGTGCGGATGGCCTACGGGCTCTCGGATCGGGAGACCGCGCGTTACGGACACCACGACGGAACCGCCTCGGTGCGGCGTGCCTACTCGATCCGCGAGCTCGAGCTGCTCCTCGAGTGGGTCGGGATCCGCGACCGCTACCACGTCGGATCGCTGCCCACCTGGCATCCGCAACGTCTCATCGCCACCGCGATCTGGCCCAAGTGAGCGCGCGCCGCGGATCGCGGGTGAGGTGGGCCGGGCTCGGCGTCGCGATCCTGCTCGGAGGGTGCGCGCTCGTTGGATGCGAGCGCGGCGAGCGCGCGCCGTCGGCCGGCGAACCGAAGGCCGTCTCCGCCCGTCCCAACGTCCTGCTGGTGGTCGTGGACACCCTCACCGCGCGCCACCTCGACGCGTACGGCTACGAGCGTCCCACCGCGCCCTTCCTCACCGCGGAGGCGAAGCGCGGCGTGCTGTTCGAGGACGTGACCGCGTCCGCGCCGTTCACGGCGTCTTCCGTGGCCTCGATCTTCACCGGCCTCGACGGCATGCACCACGGCGTCGGCGGGCACGTCGACTCGCTGCGCTTCTCGCGCGCCCACCACACCCTCGCGGAGGCCTTCGCGGACGCCGGCTACGCCACCGTGGGCGTGGTCACCAACCCGTGGCTCACCGCGCAGCGCGGCTACGACCAGGGCTTCGCCGTCTACCAGCAGCGCGGCTCGGGTCACGCCCCCGAGCGCGCCAAGGTGCTGCTCGACGAGCTCGCCAAGGTGCCCGCCGGGCAGCCGTGGTTCGCGTGGCTGCACGTGATCGACGTCCACATGCCGTATTCGCCGTCGCCGGCGAACCTGAACCGCTTCGACCCGCGCGCCGGCGAGTCGCTGCCGCTCGAGCACTTCGTGAAGCGGCCGATCTCGATCGACACGATCTTCTTCGAGTACCGCTACTCGGCGGAGGACGTCGCGCGTACCCGCGCGCTCTACGACGCGGCGATCCTGAGCGTCGACGAGGTGGTCCGCGACACCGTCGGCGCGCTGCGCGCCCGCCCCGGCGGCGACGGGCTGGTCACGATCTACACCTCCGACCACGGCGAGTCGCTGTGCGAGCACGGGCTGTGCTGGTCGCACGAGTTCGCGCTCTACCAGGACCTGATGGCGGTGCCGTGGATCGTGCGCGCGCCCGGGCGCCTCCCCGAGGGGAAGCGCGTGGCCGCGCCGGTGCGCTCGATCGACATCGCGCCCACGGTGGCCGAGCTCGCGGGCGTGACGCTCGCCGGCGGCGGCGCCGCGCTCGACGGCGGCAGCGCGCTGCCGCTGGTGCGCGGCGAGCGCGAGCCGCTGCCGCGCGTGGCCTATGCCGAGAGCGGGCCGTGGCGCGATCGCTACAAGAAGAACCCGCGGCTCTTCGTCCACGGCGACGAGGGGCGCTGGAAGATGGTGCGCGACGGGCGCTGGAAGCTGATCGCGATCCCGCATCAGCCCAACGACCCGCCCAGCGACGAGCTCGAGCTCTACGACCTGGCCGCCGACCCCGACGAGACGCGCAACGTCGCGAGCGAGCACCCCGACGTGGTCGAGCGCCTCCACGCCGCGCTGGCCGAGTGGGTGCGCACCCGCCGCGCGCCGCCGCCCGACGACGCGCCGCCTCTCGCGGTCTCGCCCGAGGAGCGCGAGGCGCTCCAGAGCCTCGGCTACGCCGCGAAGTAGCGTCGCGCGCTGCGCGAGCGTGGCCGCCGTCGGGTGGCTGCGGTATACGAGCGTGCTCGCTACCTAGCGCGGCGCCGCGCGCCGCGCGTTCGAGGAATCGTCATGCCGCTCGTGATCCCGTCTCGTCGCCACCTGGTGGTCGACAAGGCCTCCGGAATCTTCGCCATCGCCGCGCGCGCCAAGAACGCCATCGCCCGTCACGGCGCCGAGGCCGTCATCGACTCGACGATCGGCACCGGGCTCAACGAGAGCGGCAAGCCGTTCGTGATCGGCACCTTCGTCGCGACGCTCGAGGAGCTGCTCGAGACCAGGCCCGAGGCGATCTGCGCCTACACGCCGCCCGCCGGCGCCGCGACCCTCGCCGACCTCTACGCGAGCTCGGTGCTGGACGGCGTGACGCTCCCCGACGGCCTGGTGCGGAAGGCGATCCCCACCCACGGCGGCACCGGCGGGCTCACGATCAGCATCACCAACCTGGCGTCGAAGACCGTGATCTCCCACGCGCCGTACTGGGAGAACTACGCGCTCATCACCCAGCAGTGCGGGAAGGAGCTGCGCTGCTTCAACCTCCTCGACGCCGACCTCAGGTTCGACGTCGCGGACTTCGAGCGGGTGGTGACCGAGGTGGCGCGGGAGGAGGGGCGGGTCTGCCTGATGATCAACAGCCCCTACTCGAACCCCACCGGCGCCGCGATCGAGGCGAGCGAGTGGCGCGAGATCGCGCGCGTGCTCGCGAGCGTCAGGGGCGACAAGGTCCTGATCCTCGACCTCGCCTACATCGACTTCGGGCCGAAGGGCCGCGACCCGCAGGACCTCGCGTTCCTGGGCGAGCTCTTCGAGGCCGTGCCCGAGCTGCACGCGGTGCTGGTGCCGTCGCTCTCGAAGTCGATGATGGCGTACGGCTGGCGCGCGGGCGGCGCGATCCTCCTGACCCGCGACGCCACCGAGGCGGCGACGTGGTTCGACGTGATGGAAGGGACGATCCGCGGCTCGAACTCGAACGAGGTGACCGCGCCCCAGCAGGCGCTCGCCGCAATCCTGGCCTCGCCGGAGAAGCGCGCCGCGGTCGCCACCGAGCGCCAGCACTGCAACGAGATCGTGCAGCGGCGCTTCGTGTCGTTCAACGAGGCGGCGCGCGACGCCGGGCTCAAGGTCTCGAAGCCGGTGGGCGGGTACTTCGCGGTGGTGTACGTGCCCAACCCGCTCGAGGTCGCGAAGGCGCTCGAGGCGCGCGACGTCTACACGGTGCCGGTCCTCGAGCCGGGCGGGCTGCGCATCGGGCTGTGCGCGCTACCGCTCCACAAGACCGCCCGCATCGTCCACGAGATCGCCGCGGTCCTGCGCTGAGTTGCTCGGGGGGCTTTTCAAGCCCCCCGCCCGCCTGGAGGGCAGGCGCCTTCGGCGCCGTGGTCCCTCGGCGCCGATCCCGGCGGGTCCCACCCCCGAGTCACTCGCTTCGCTCGCGGCGGCGCTCTGCGCCGCGCCGCTTCCCGAGTCCTATCGTGGCGCCCGCCGGCGTTCCGATCGCGCCGCGGTCGATCGCTTACGGACCCCGGTTGATGGCACGGCCTCGTAGGGGCGGGCGTGAGCCCGCCCGCGTC
>CAYMQR010000428.1:0-4920 GCA_964392195.1 uncultured bacterium
CGCGCCGATCGCCATTTCGGGCTCGACGTCGGAACCCTCGATGCGCCGCGCCGTGACGAGATTGAGCGCGGCGAGCACCACGCCCGCGATCAGGATCGTCGAGCCCGCGGCGGCGAGGACGTGCGGGATCTGCAGCTCCGGCGGATAGGCGTTGACCCGGAACGACTCGCCCGCGAGGCCGATCAGGAAGCTCGGCAAGAGCATCGCCCACGTCCCGAAGATGGTGAGCGCGGCGGCGGCGCGGCCGACCGGCTCGGAGATCCGCCGCTTCGCCAGCTCGGGCCACGCGTGGTGGACGCCGGCCAGGAACGCCATCGCGAGCCCGCCGAGCATCGTCAGGTGGAGCTGGGCGGTGGCGAAGGCGGTGCTCGCGGCCATCGCGCGGGTGGCGGGGATCGCGAGCAGCAGGCCGGTGCACAGCCCGAGGACCAGCGCCGGCAGGAACCCGAGCGCGTACATCATCGCGGTGTCGACCCGCGCGCCGCCGCGCTTGAGCAGCGCGAGGATGCCGGCGATCAGGAAGCCCGCGGCGGCGACCACGTCGGCGTTCAACACCGCGCCGATGGCGTCGCTCGAGGTCGAGCCGCCCACCGGCCCCTCCGGACCGACCCACACCACCAGCCCGGCGAGCGCGATCACCGCCAGCGCGATCCCGGCGAGCACGCCTTCGCGGCGGGTCGGCCGGGCGTCCGCGCGCGCCCCGATCACGGTGATCACCGTCCCGAGCGCGCCGAGCAGCACCATGCTGAAGGCCGGCGAGACGAAGCGCCGGAAGAGCGCCGCGAAGAGCTGCGGATCGCCGCCCGCGGTCCAGTCGAAGAGCGAGATCCCGACCACCCGGTCGGCCACGATCAGCGCCATCGAGAAGATCAGGAAGGCACCCGCGACCAGCCCGCTCGCGCCGGTCAGGAAGAAGGCGGAAACCAGCGGCGGGATCGGGCGGGTGCGGTCGCCGTCGCGGCGCCACACCAGGATGGTCGCCACCAGGCTCAGGCTGGTGGTCGAGATCGCGAGCGCCGCGAGCAGCACGCCGAGCGCGGCGGGCAGCGTGTTGGGCGACGTGAAGCGGCCGCCGAACTCGGCGTCGAACATCCACCCGACCTCGGTGCCGCCGGCCAGGGCGCCGAGCATCAGCGCGGTCCCGGCGAGGGCGTGGAGGTGCCACGCCGAGCGCGCGAGGCGCGGGAACGGCAGCTCGTCGATGCCGAGCGCCCCGGGCAGGAGCGCGTGGCCGAGCACCGCCGGGAACGCCGGTACGGCCACCACGTAGATCATCAGCATCCCGTGCAGCGACAGCAGCGCGCCGAAGGTCTGCGCCTCGAAGCGGTCGAGCATCGGCGTGAGCAGCTCGAGCTGCATGCCGAGCGCCGCCGCGACCGCGATCACCGCGAACACCGCCGTGAGCGTGAGGTGGCGGCGCGCCAGCGCCGCCGGCCGGCAGTCGAGGAGCCAGCAGCGGAACGCGCCGAGGAGCGAGTCCTCGCTCGCGGCGTGGTCGGACGAGGGGACGGCGCCGATCGCGGACGTCGAGCTCATGGAGTGCCTCCCGCCGGCGCCACGAGCGCCCACGGCGGAGACACGACGACGCCGCTGCCGCGCGCGATCCTCGCGGCAACTGCGCGGCTCGTCGGGAACCCGACTGGCACCACGGCAACGGCCTGCCGAGCGCGCCGCGAGGGACGTCCCCGCGTGCTGCTCTGCAGCGTCTTATCTAGCGGACCTGACGCGCCGCGCCAAGACGGGCCGGCCGCGGCCGCTGCGGCTGCACGACCTCTGCACGACGGCTCCACCGCACGCGCACCGCGCCGTGATCTCTTCGCCGCCCAGCCGATCCCGGCGACGGAGGGAGGACGACGATGCACACCCTGGCGGCCCGACGCACCGACCGAGGCGCCGCTTTACGTGGCGCCGCCGCGCCACGAAGATTGGCCTGGAACGACCGCTTCGCGGGCGAGGACTGGATGGCACGGATCCTGGTGGTCGACGACGATGGCCACACCCGCGAGGTGATCCGCTTCGCGCTGGAGAAGGCCGGGCACCGCTGCGTCGAGGCCGCCGACGGCGCCGAGGCGATCGACACCTTCGTGCTCGAGCCGGTCGACCTCGTCGTCCTCGACATCGTCATGCCGGAAGAGGACGGGCTCGAGGTGTGCCGGCGGATCCGCGCCAAGGGCCCGGGCGCCAACGGCCGTGTGCCGGTGCTCTTCCTCTCCAGCCGCGCCGACGAGGTCGACCGCATCGTCGGGCTCGAGCTCGGCGGCGACGACTACCTCACCAAGCCGTTCAGCCCGCGCGAGCTGGTGGCGCGGGTGAAGGCGCTGCTGCGCCGCGCGCATCCCGGCGACGCCGCCGATCCTGCGCCGGGCGGCGGCGAGCCCGCGCCGCGTCGCCCGCTCCACCACGGCGACCTGGTCCTCGACCCCGAGCGCCACCGCTGCACCTGGCGTGGACACGAGGTGCGCCTCACCGCCACCGAGTTCACGCTGGTGGAGGTGCTGCTCTCCGCGCCGGGCCGGCTCTACTCGCGCGACGAGCTCATCGAGCGCGTCTACGGCGAGGACGGCACCGCCGAGCGCACCCTCGACAGCCACGTCCGCCACATCCGCGCCAAGTTCCGGGACGTGGGCGGCGAGCCGATCGAGACCGTGCGCGGGCTCGGCTACCGGATCCGTTCGTGAGCGCGGGATGAAGCGCGCCGCGAGCGCGCCCGAGCCGGCCAGCGCGGCCGCGCCGCCGCGGCGCAAGTGGCCGCGCCTGCGTCCCAACATCCTGTTCCTGCTGCTCGGCGTCGCGGTCACGGTGCTGCTCGCGCCGGCGCTGGTGATCGCCCAGCTCCGCCTCTACTCCGACGCGCTCGTCCACGAGACCGAGCGCAGCCTGATCGCGGAGTCGGTGCAGATCGGCGAGTCGTGGCGCCAGCGCTGGGCCGACGCCACCGGCCAGCACATCCCCGACGAGCCGCTCGTCGACCCCGAGCTCGCCGGCGTCACCGACGAGAGCGCCGAGACCATGCGCTCGATCCCGTACGTGAGCGGCGCCTTGCCCACGCTCGCGTTCGCGCCGGTCCAGCCCGAGATCGACCTCAGGGCGGGGATCGCGCCGCGCATGCCGCCGCCCACCCGCTGGGCCGAGGACCGCGACGGGCTCGAGTGGCGGATCGGCCGCCAGTTCAGCCAGATCCTGCGCCGCGCGAAGCGCATGAACCTGAGCGGCGCGCGCATCCTCGACAAGAGCGGCTGCGTCGTCGCGACCAGCGGCAGCGACCTCGGCGCGTGCTTCGACGACCTCCCCGAGGTGCAGGCGGCGCTGCGCGGCGAATACGAGGCGGTGGCGCGGCAGCGCAACAGCGACCGCCCGGTCCCGCCGCTCGGCAGCATGCGGCGGCGCGGGCGGGTGCGCGTCCACACCGCCATGCCGGTGCGCTTCCACGACGAGGTCATCGGCGTGGTGTCGATGTCGCGCACCAGCCTCGACCCGCTCGAGGCGCTGTGGCACGAGCGCCACTGGATCCTGAGCGTGGGCGTGGTGACGCTCGCGGTGATCGTCGCGATGAGCTTCCTGAGCGCGCGCGCGATCGCCCGCCCGGTGCGCGCGCTCACCGCCGCGGCGCGCGAGGTGGCGCGCGGCGCCTCCCGCACCATGCCGGTCTTCGGCCGGCTCGCGCCCTCCGAGATCGACGAGCTGCGCGAGGCCCTCGACCGCATGACCCGCGAGCTCGGCGCGCGCGCCGACTACGTGCGCGACTTCGCCGCCGACGTCACCCACGAGCTCAAGGCGCCGCTCACCAGCATCGGCGGCGCGGCCGAGCTGCTGCGCGAGAGCTGGGCCGACATGAGCGCCGAGCAGCGCGCGCGCTTCCTCGACAACATCGCCGCGGCCACCGCGCGCTCCGAGCGGCTGGTGAGCCGGCTCCTCGAGCTGGCGCGGATCGAGAACCGCCGCGCCGACGGCACTCCCCAGCAGCCGGTCGCGCTACGCCCGCTGTTCGAGGAGCTGGCCGGGCGCCACGGCCCGCAGGTGCGGCTCGACGCCGCGGGCGCGCCCGAGCGGATCTCGATCGTCCCGGAGCACCTCGAGTCGGCGGTCGGCAACCTCATCGACAACGCGGTCCGCCACGGCGCCGGCAAGCCGGTCGAGGTGGTGGTCGACGCGCTCCCGCGCGCCGGCGCGGGCACGCCGCGGGTGCGGGTGCGCGTCACCGATCACGGGCCCGGCATCAGCGAGCGCAACAAGGCGCGGATCTTCGAGCGCTTCTTCACCACCGAGCGCGACGGTGGTGGCACCGGGCTCGGGCTCGCGATCGTCAAGGCGATCGCGGAGGCGCGCGGCGGCTCGGTCTCGTTCGAGAGCGGCGCCGCCGGCACCACCTTCACCGTCATTCTTTGAAGAGCGCGGCGTACTGGCCGTAGCCTTCCTTCTCCAGGTCCTTCTCGGGGATGAAGCGCAGCGACGCGCTGTTCATGCAGTAGCGCAGCCCGGTGGGCGCGGGCCCGTCGTCGAAGACGTGCCCGAGGTGGCTGTCGGCGTGCTTGCTGCGCACCTCGACGCGGCTCATGAAGAGGCGGTCGTCGCTCCGGGTGACGACGTTGGCCGGCTCGAGCGGGCGCGTGAAGCTCGGCCAGCCGGTGCCGCTGTCGAACTTGTCCTTCGAGCTGAAGAGCGGCTCGCCGCTCACCACGTCCACGTAGATGCCGTCCTCGTGGTTGTCCCAGTGCTCGTTGCGGAACGGCGGCTCGGTGCCCTCGTGTTGAGTCACCTTGTACTGGAGCGGCGTGAGCTTCTTCTCGAGCTCGCGGTCGCTGGGCTTCGTGAAAGAGGTCTCCTTCGCGGAGGTCTTGTCGGGAACCATGATGTTCTTGTCCTCGCCCCACACCTTGTCGATGAACGCGTCGCGCCCCGAGCCCGCCCGGTAGGTGTGGT
>CAYMQR010000429.1:0-4919 GCA_964392195.1 uncultured bacterium
CCGCGAGCGAAGCGAAGCGCCTCGGGGGTGGGGCCCCGCGTACAGGAATCGCCGGCACGGGCGATGGGAGGCCAGCGCGTATCGCCGGCCCGGCAGGCGCCGGGCCCTCCGCGGACGGGGCGGGGGGCTGGAACAGCCCCTCGCCAGAGGCGTCGCTCAGCGCGCTCGCGCGGTGAGGTCGAGGCTCGTGAGGCGGCGCACGAACAGGCTCGGGATGTGAACGGGCGCGCTCGCCCAGCCCGGCGCGAGGTCGGCGCGCGCGAGCACGGTCTCGATCGCGATCGCCGCCTGACGGCGCGCGAGCGTGGCGCCGATGCAGTGGTGGATCCCCACGCCGAACGCGAGGTGGTTCTTGCCGTTGGGGCGGTCGAGCTTCACGCGGTCGGGGTCGGGAAACACGCTCTCGTCGCGGTTCGCCGCCGCCCACATCAGCATCAGCCGCGAGCCCTCGGCGATCGTCTGTCCGCCCAGCGCGAGGTCGCGGAGCGCGACCCGGAAGTGCCCCTGGAACGGCGACTCGAGCCGCAGCACCTCCTCGACGAAGGCCGGCACGCGCTCGGGGCGGGCGCGCAGCTCGGCGGTGAGAGCGGCGTCCTCCACCAGCATCCGCAGCGCGCTGCCGATCAGGCTCGCCGTCGAGTCGTTCCCCGCCACGAAGAGCTGGAACACGATCGACAGCACCTCCTCCTCGGTGAGCCCGTCGTCGCCGGGCGCGACGTTGCGGAGCAGCTCGCCGCACAGGTCGTCGCGGTTCGCGGCGCGCACTGCTGTGAGGTGCTCGCGCAGGTAGGCCGCCAGCTCCATCGCGCTGCGCGCCGCGTCCGCAAAGCCGTTGGCGTCGAGCAGGCCGTTGACCGTCGCCACCGTGCTGTCCGACCACACGCGGAGCTGCTCGAGGTCGGCCTCCGGCAGGCCGAGGAGCCGCGTGATCGTGCCCATCGGCAGCGCCACCCCGAACGCCGTCATCCAGTCGGTGGTGCCCGCGGCGACCGCGGCGTCCACGAGTGCCTCGGCGCGGCGGCGCAGGCCGTCCTCGAGGGCCGTCACGCGCTCGGCGCTGAACGCCTGGTTGGTGAGCCGCCGCTGCGCGGCGTGGCGGGGCGGGTCGACGGTTGCGAGGACGTCGACGATCGGGTTCATCGCCGAGAGGTCGAGGATCTCGGGGGTCTCGTCGGCGCGCGCGGTGAGCACCGCGACGATCTTGGACGACAGGTCCTCGACGCGCAGCGCCGCCTCGCGCACCAGCTCGTAGCTCGCGACCACGTGGTAGCCGGCGCGCGGCAGGTGGTGGATGGGCGCCTCGCGGCGCAGCCAGGCGTAGAACTCGAACGGCTCCTCGACGGTCTCGGGAGCGTAGGGGTCGAAGGGGCAGACGGCGGTGGTCATCCGGGTTCCTCCGCGCTTGCGCGCGAGCGAGTCATTACTTACAGTACTGTAAGTAATGACGGGCGGGCGGTCAACGACGAAGAAGCGCCGCGTGCGCCTCGACCCCGCCGAGGCGCGCGAGCGCATCCTCGCGGAGGCCGAGAAGGCGCTGGTCGCGCACGGCCCGGACGGCGTGCGCATCGCCGAGCTGGCGCGCGCCCTCGGCGTGACCCACCCCGCGATCCTCCACCACTTCAAGAGCCGCGAGGCGCTCGTCGAGGCGGTGGTGGCGCGGGCGCTCGAGCGCCGCTACCAGCACGTCGTCGAGCGGCTGTCGGTGGCGAGCGACCCCACCGACACGGCGCGCAACCTGATCGACGCGGCGTTCGACAACTTCGAGCGCGAGTCGACCAGCCGGGTGCTGGCGTGGCTCGCCCTCGCCGAGCGCCCGCCCGCGGCGCCCGCCGGCTCGCTGCGCGAGGTGACGGCGGCGGTCGAGGAGCTGCGCAAGGCACTCAGCGGCGGCGAGCCGCCCGCCGCGCCCGCGGCGAGCGCCTACGCGGTCCACCTCGGCGCGCTGGTGCTGCTGGCGGAGCCGCTCTTCGGGCCGTTCCTGTGGGCCGCCCAGGGCGGGCGTCCGTCGCGCGCCCGCTCGCGCGCCTTCCGCGCGTGGTTCGCGGAGGTGCTCACCCGCGCGTTGCTCGCGCACCCGCCGGGCGCGACCGGCGAGCCGGAGGTTCGATGAAGCGCGCCGCCAAGGTCCTGCTCACCATCCTCGCGGCGCTGGTGGTGGTGCCGCTCGCGGTGTGGAAGTCGGGCGTGCTGACGCCCGGCGTCGAGCCGGTGCCGATCGCGAGCAGGCCATTCGCCGGAGAGGCGATGGTCCGCTACCCGGTCACGCCGACGCCGCTCACCGGCTTCGCCACGCAGCCGATCCAGCACCCCTTCCAGGCGTTCGAGGGCGGCGGGCTGCACGGCAACGCCTACAACTCCGACGTCCACACCACCGGCGGCCCGCTCGGGCGCGGCGACCTGCGGGTGATCTCGCGGCGGGTCTCGCCGCTCCCGGGCGGCGTGTGCCCGACGATCACCTTCACCCGCGACGGCCTGGTGGTGGCGATGTGCGCGTCGTTCGCGGGCTTCGAGATCGACCTCTACGAGCCGCACACCTTGCGCCTGCTCGCCACCCACAAGCTGGTGACGCGGCCCACGACCTTCGAGGCGCTGGTGAAGCTCGACCTCGACATCATCTTCCTCGACACCAGCGGCGGCAGCTACTTCTACCTCGACGATCAGGACCGCGTGGTCCTCACCGACGCAGCACAAAGGCTGCAACGCATCGCCCACCGGAAGGGCGCCGACGGCGGCTACGAGCTCTACGTCGCCGACTCGTGGGATCTGACGCCGTGGGCGCCTCACGACTGCTTCGACGTCGACAACTGGTTCCCGAAGGGCGAGTGCGATCCCGTCACCTCCGTGATGCCCGACCACGCGGGGCGGATCTGGTGGGTCACCCGCCGCGGCCGCGTCGGCACCCTCGACCCGGCCACCGGGCACGTCGGCGTCCACCACTTCGCCGGCGAGGAGATCCAGAACAGCCTGTCGTCCGACGCCACCCGCATGTACGTGATCACGGACCACGCGCTCTACGCGATGACGGCCGACGAGACCGGCCAGCCGTTGGTGCACTGGCGCGCCGAGTACCCGCGCGCCGAGAGCTACCGCTACGGCAACATCAACATCGGCTCGGGCTCGACGCCCACCCTCATGGACGACGAGCGCGGCCGCAAGTACGTGGCGATCACCGACGCCGGCGCCGACCGCACCGGGCTGGTGGTCTACCGCCGCGAGGAGGACGTGACCGGGCCGCGGCAGGTCTGCCGCGTGCCGCTCTTCGGTGAGGCGGGCTCGGCGGTCGAGATCTCGCCGATCGGCTGGGGCCGCTCGATCGTGGTGAAGAACGACTCCGGCTACCGCAGCGCCTTCCACGGCACCTCGGAGGCCACGATCGCGGGCGGCATGACGCGCATCGACATCCGCGAGGACGACTCCGGCTGCGACGTGGTGTGGACCCGCCCCGAGCGCGTGCCCGCGGTGGTCACCAAGCTCTCCACCAACGGTCTGCTCTACGCCTACACCTTCGAGGCGCAGCCCGACGGCGAGAACGCGTGGTTCTTCATCGCCTTCGACTTCGTGACCGGCGAGCCGGTGTTCAAGCGCTTCATCGGCGTCGGCCGGTCGTTCGACATCAACTGGGGCTCGCCCGCCATCGCCCGCGACGGCACGGTCTACCTCGGCATCTTCAAGGGCATCCTGGCGATCTCCGACGTACCCGCCGGCGGCGCGGCCGGCTGAGCGCGAGCGCGGCGATGGCATTCCCGGCGTATCTCGCGCTCACCGATCCGCTCACGCTGACGCGCATCCTCGCCGCGAACGGCGGCTTCGACGCGCGCCACGCGGGGCGGGTCGCGGCGCTCTACGCGGTGTCGTGGGTGGCGCTGCCCTTCAACCTGCTCGAACGGGCGATCCACGGGGCGCGGATCGCGCGCCAGCCGCTCAGCGCGCAGCCGCTGGTGATCCTCGGCCACGACCGCAGCGGCACCACCCACCTCCTCAACCTGCTCGCCCTCGACCCGCAGTTCGCGTACACGCGGCCGTCGCAGATGGTGCTGCCGGGTTGCTGCGTGCTGTTCGATCGCGCCTTCGACGCGCTGCTCGAGCGCATCGACTACCGGCGGCCGTTCGACGACATGGAGGTGGGGCCGGGCAGCCCGCAGGACGACGAGGTGCCGCTCGTCAAGCTCACGCCGCACTGCGAGTACCACAAGTACAGCTTCCCGCGCAGTCATCGGCGCTGGCTCGAGCGCTACGTGTTCTCGTTCACGCCGCGCTCGCCGGAGTTCGCGGCGTGGAAGCGCGCGTACCTCGGCACGCTGCGCAAGGCCGCGTACCTGATGAAGCGCGAGCGCTCGCTGCTGAAGAGCCCGGCGTGGATGGCCAACCTCGAGCCGCTGCTGACGCTCTTCCCGGACGCGCGCTTCGTTCACATCCGCCGCAATCCGCACAAGGTCATCCCGTCGCAGATCCACCTGCACCGCACCATGGCGAGGAAGTACGGCCTCGAGTCGATCGACGACGACGGGCTCGTCGACTTCGCGATCCACCAGTACCGCGGCTACACCGAGGCGTTCGCCCGCGACAAGGGGCGGATCCCGCCCGCGAACCTGATCGAGATCCGCTACGAGGACTTCGTGACGGACCGGATCGGCGGCCTGCGCGAGATCTACGCGCGGCTCGCGCTCGGCGACTTCGCCGCGATCGAGCCGCGGGTCACCGCGTACCTCGCACGCGTCGAGCGCTACGAGGGCAACAAGTTCCCCGACGACCCCGCCTTGCGCGCCCGCATCGACCGCGATCTCGCCTTCGCCTTCCCGATCCTGGGCTACCCGCCGCCCACGTAGCGGGTTCGAACCGCACAGCGATCCACGCGATGGGCGATGCGCGCGTCCTGGCGTATCGGCGGGCACGCGGAGCGTGCCCCTCCGTTCCTGGAG
>CAYMQR010000430.1:0-4910 GCA_964392195.1 uncultured bacterium
AGCCGGGGATCCAGGAAGGAAAGAACGGCTCGTCGAGCGGGATCTCGACGTGGAAAAGCTCGACTCGGGCGATTCGGCTCACGGTTCCTCGCGCAGGTGATCGAAGGAGCCGTTTGTCTCACGTCGGTCCGGGGCGCGCAACGGGGGCGCGAAGCAGCGCGATCCGCGGGCTCGGCCTGCGTGTGAGAGGAATGCGGCATGGATTATGCTCGCCAGGACGCTCGTCGCCGTTTCAAGGGGCCCCCTGGATGCACGAGTTCTTGCTGGCGGTCACCGCTGCCGTTTATTTCTGCAGCACCGTCGCCTACATCGCCTACCTGCTGATCGGCGCCCGCCCGCAGACCGCGCGCGTGGCCCGCGTCGCGTTCGCGGTCGGGCTGGTGCTCCACTCGGCGGCGATCGCGGTGCGCTGCTCTCGCGGCCTGCCGCCCACGATCTCGGCAGCCGACACGCTCAGCTTCTACGGCTGGGCGCTCGTCACCGGGTTCCTGGTGGTGCAGCTCCGTTACCCGCTGCCCACGGTGGGCTCGTTCCTCAGCCCCCTGGTGTGCCTGCTGGTGCTGATGTCGCTGGCGCTGCCGAAGCCGGTGACGCCCCTCGACCCGAAGTTCGCGACGATCTGGTTCCCGATCCACGTGACGCTCGCGGTGGCCGGCGACGTCGCGTTCGTCCTCGCCGCGGCCGTCGGGCTCATGTACCTGATCCGCGAGAGCTCGCTGAAGGCCAAGCACATCAGTCCCGTCGTCGACCGCCTGCCCAACCTCGATCTCCTCGACCGCATCAACTACCGGCTCATCACGATCGGGTTCTCGCTGCTCACCCTCGGCATGTTGACCGGCGGCCTGTGGATCCTCCTCGACCCCAAGCTCAAGGCCGCCATCCACGACCCCAAGATCCTGTGGACGGTCTCCACCTGGGTGCTCTACGCGGTGCTCCTCAACGGCCGCGCGCTGGTCGGGCTGCGCGGACGCAAGGCGGCCCTGATGTCGGTGGCCGGGTTCGCGATGGTGGTGGTGACGTTCGTCGGCGTGAACCTGCTCGGCAAGGGCTTCCACTCGTTCGGCCAGTAACCCCGGATCGGATACCCCTCTCACCATGGAGCAAGTCGGTCTTCCGGAATGGGCGACACCGCTCGTGATCGGGGTGAGCCACCACACCTCGTCGGTGGAGCTGCGCGAGAAGCTCGCGTTCGATGCCGGCGATCTCCCGCGGGCGCTGGGCAGGCTGACGTCCCGGCCGGGGATGCGCGAGGGGTTGATCCTCTCGACCTGCAACCGGGTGGAGCTGCTCGCGGTCGGTGACACGCCCGAGGCCGCGGCCGCGGGGCTGGCCGGTTTCCTCGCCGAGGAGCGCGGGATCACCAGCGAGGACCTGGTGCGGCACGCGTTCCGGTTCGCGGGGCCGAACGCGGCGCGCCACGTGTTCCGGGTGGCGGCGAGCCTGGACTCGATGGTGGTGGGTGAGCCGCAGATCCTGGGCCAGGTGAAGAGCGCCTACCGCGCCGCCGCCGAGAGTCACGCGGTGGGGCCGGTGCTCAACCGGCTCTGCCATCGGGCGTTCCGGGTGGCGAAGCGGGTGCGGACCGAGACCCAGATCGGGGACCACGCCGTGAGCGTGGGGTTCGCCGCGGTCGAGCTCGCGCGCAAGATCTTCGACAGCCTGGACGGCAAGGTGGTGCTGGTGCTGGGTGCCGGCGAGATGGCGGAGCTCGCCACCCGCAACCTGGCGGCGGCGGGTGCGAGCAAGATCCTGATCGCCAACCGCACCCACGCCCGCGCGGTGCGGATGGCCGAGGAGTTCCACGGCGCCGCGGTGCCGTTCGACGAGCTGCCGACGCGCCTCGCCGACGCGGACATCGTGGTGTGCTCGACCGGCGCGTCGAGCTACGTGGTGACGCAGCCGATGGTGCAGGCGGCGCTCAAGCGCCGCAAGCGGCGCTCGATGTTCTTCATCGACATCTCCGTCCCGCGCAACGTCGACCCCGAGGTGAACCACCTCGACAACGCGTATCTCTACGACGTCGACGACCTCGAGCAGGTGGTGGACGCGAACTGGCAGACGCGCCGGGTGGAGGCCGCCCGCGCCGAGCAGATCCTCGACCAGGAGATCGAGCGCTTCCTCGACTGGCTGCACGAGCTCGACGCCAACCCGGTGATCCGCGAGATCCAGGACCGCTGGGAGGGAATCCGGCAGAGCGAGCTCGACCGCCACCGCGCCTGGCTCGCCCGCCTCTCCGACGAGGACCGCCGCGGGGTCGCCGACCTGACGCGCTCGCTGATGGGCAAGCTGCTGCACGCGCCGCTCAGCCAGCTCAAGGCGTGCCGATCGAACGGCAGCCTCGCGTACGTCGACGCGGCGCGGGTGCTCTTCGACCTCGACGACGAAGGACGCAGCCGCAAGCCTCGACCCAAGCCGGTGGCCGCGCCACCCACGGACGAACCCGAGAGCACCTGATGAATCCACTTCGCATCGGTTCGCGCGGCAGCCCGCTCGCGCTGTGGCAGGCCAACTGGGTCCAGGCCCGGCTCCGCGAGCTCGCGCCCGGGCGCGCGGTGGAGATCGAGATCATCAAGACGTCGGGCGACAAGTTCCTCGACGCGCCGCTCGCGCGCGTCGGCGGCAAGGGGCTCTTCGTCAAGGAGATCGAGGACGCGCTGCTCGCGGGCCGCATCGACCTCGCGGTCCACAGCCTCAAGGACGTGCCGGCGGAGCTCCCGGACGGGCTCATGCTCACCGCGTATCCGGAGCGCGAGGACCCGCGGGACGTGATGGTGGTCCCGGAGGGCGCGACGCCGTCGTTGACTGCGCTCGCGCGTGGCGCGCGGATGGGGACCACCAGCCTGCGGCGGCAGTCGCAGCTCCTCGCGATGCGACCCGACCTCGAGATCGTCCCGTTGCGCGGGAACGTGGGGACCCGCCTCGACAAGCTCGCTCGCGGCGAGGTCGACGCGATCATGCTCGCGCACGCCGGACTGCGCCGGCTCGGGCTCGGCGATCGCGCCGGTTACGTGTTCGGCGTGGACGAGCTGATCCCGGCGGTGGGGCAGGGGGTCCTCGCCATCGAGACCCGCTGCGACGACCAGCCGACCCGGGCGCTCGTCGAGCGTCTCGACGTGCCCGCGTCGCGTGCGGCGGTCGCCGCCGAGCGAGCGTTCCTGCGCAAGCTCGAGGCCGGCTGCCTGGTTCCGGTGGGAGGCTACGCGACCCTCGAGGGTGAGCGGCTCCACTTCCGCGGGATCGTCGCCAGCCCGGACGGCGTCACGCGGATCCGCCGTGAAGCGACCGGCGCGGTGGCGGACGCGGCGGCGATCGGCGTCGCCGTCGCCGACGAGATCCTCGCCGCCGGTGGCGCCAGGATCCTCGCCGAGCTGGCCGCCGCCGGCTGACGGCCGTCGCGCGGCCGTGCCGGCCGACCTCGCTGCCCCGGCGGGCCGGGTCGTGAGCCCCGTTTTCGCCCGCGGTGCGCGGCGACGAGCCCCACCATCTGGTCTCGGCCTCGACCCCGGCGCCGCGCCAGCCCGCCGGGACCGGGGCGGTCGTTCGGCGGCGGAGCGTTTATACTTCGCGGCCCCGTTTTCCCCTCCCGGCCCGCGAGACCACACGACACCATGTCCTCGACCGAACCCCGCATCGTCCCTCGGCCCGAGCACACGGTCTCGCGCAAGCGCATCGATCCCAACGCACTGAAGGTCATGTACCGGCTGCATCGTGCCGGATTCAAAGGCTATCTGTGCGGGGGCGGGGTGCGGGACCTGCTCCTGGCGCGGCGCCCCAAGGACTTCGACATCGCGACCGATGCGCGGCCCCACGAGGTGAAGGGGCTGTTCCGCAACTCGCGCATCATCGGCCGTCGCTTCAAGATCACGCAGGTCTATTTCAAGGACGGCACGATCATCCAGGTCTCGACGTTCCGGGCGCGCTCCGAGTTCGAGGAGGGTGCCGTCCCGGGGGGCCAGGCGGCGGACGGCGCCGGGGCGCTCGACGGCGCCGAGGAGAGCCCGTCCGACGCGGTGGCGCCGGGCGGCGCCGATCGCGCCGCGAGCGAGGGCGAGGAAGGCCCGTCCCCGACCACCCCCGCCTCGCTGCTCATCCGCCGCGACAACGTGTACGGCACGCCGGAGGAGGACGCGTTCCGGCGCGACCTCACCATCAACGGGCTCTTCTACGACATCAGCGACTTCTCGATCATCGACTACGTGGGTGGGCTCGCCGATCTCGAGTCGAAGGTGATCCGCATCATCGGCGACCCGGACATCCGCATCCAGGAGGACCCGGTCCGGATGATCCGCGCCATCCGTCACTCGGCACGCCTCGACTTCGCGATCGACGCGCCGACCCGAGAGGCGATCGTGCGCCACGCCGCGCGCCTCCTCGAGTGCTCGACGGCGCGCGTCCTCGACGAGCTCTACCGCGATCTGCGCGGCGGGGCGGCCGCACCGTCGTTGCGGATGATGCTCGAGCTGGGTCTTCTCGACGCGATTCTCCCCGAGCTCGCGCGCTTCCTCCGCGCCGGTCCCGAGGAGGAGATCGAGCGGACCTGGCGCAGCGTCGAGGTCCTCGACGCGACCTCGGACTTCGGCGATGCACCCCAGCCGGGCGTTCTGTGGAGTGTCCTCGCCGGCCCCTACTTGCTGCACCGCGTCGGTCCCGAGAGCGGTGGCGGTGTGGGCGACTTCGGTACCGCGATCGAGCTCGCGTTCCGCGAGCTGACCCGTACCCTCGCCGTGGGTCGCAAGGACGCCGAGCGCGTCAAGCTGCTGTTCCTCACGCGCCGTCGCCTCGAGCAGGCCGTCGCCACGGGCCGGCTGCCCAAGACGCTCGCGCATCGCCCGTATTTCGAGGACGCGATCAGCTACTTCGACATGGTGACTCGCGCCGAGGGCGGTGAGGTGCCGGGTTGGCTGCTCGCC
>CAYMQR010000431.1:0-4903 GCA_964392195.1 uncultured bacterium
CGCGCGCCGTCGAACACGATCCGGTCGACGCGCGCGCCGGTCTCGACGCGCAGGTTGGGCGCTCCGAGGAGCGGCTTCAGGAACGCCACGTAGGAGCTGCGGCGCTCGTTGCCGCGGTAGTTCATCCACTCGTAGCCGAGGCAACCCGCGAGCGCGCCGTCGTTCAGGTCCTCCTTGCGGCGGAACCCCTGGCTCTCGGCGGCGGCGATGCACGCCTCGGTGAAGCGCGTCGGCTCGCGGCGCGACGGCGGCAGCGCGCGCTCGATCTCGTCGAAGATCGGCGCCACATCGCTCCAGCTCCAGCCCGTCACGCTCCAGCCGTCGTAATCGTGGGCGGCGCCGCGCGTGTAGACCATCGCGTTGATCGAGCCGCTCCCGCCCATGCCGCGGCCGGTGCCGACGAACACCCGCGCGCCGCCGAGCGCCGGCTGCGGCGGCGTGAAGCGGTCCCACATCAGCCGCTCGTTGAGGAACGCCTGCTGGTAGCCGTCGGCGCGCAGCACCTCGGGGTTGCGCTCGGCGGGGTCGCCGGCCTCCAGCACGCACACCCGGATCGACGGGTCGCGCGCCAGCTCGGCGGCGGCCATCGAGCCCGCCGAGCCGCCGCCCAGCACCAGGTAGTCGTAGCCCTCGGCGTCCGCCATGTGGTCGCTCAGGCGGCCTTCGCGGGCGCGGCGGCGAAGCGGCCCACGTCCTTCCCCGCCGCGGCGAGCGCCGTGAGCGTGCGGGTGATGCCGTCGCGGACCGAGACCTTCGGCGCGTAGCCCAGATCGCGGCGCGCCTTGTCGATGCGGAACCAGTGGTGCGTGCACAGGTAGCGCACGCTGAAGCGCGAGAGCTTGCCCTCGCCGCCGAAGGTGCCGCCGCGCAGCGTGTCGAGCCCCTCGACCACGCTCGCCACCGCGTACGCCACCGCGAACGGCATGCGCTTGGTGGGCTTGGCGTAGCCGCACGCGTCGGCGACCGCCGACACGAAGTCCCAGAACGCCATCGGCTCGCCGTTGGTGATGAAGTACGCCTGGCCGGCCACCGTCGAGCTCGGCCCGGTGAGGCGCTCGTCGGCGGCGATCAGCGCGTCGGTGAGGTTCTCGATGTAGGTGAAGTCGGAGAGCTTGTCGGTCATGCCGATCCTGAACTTCAGCTTGCCGGCGCGCGCCCGGCCGAGGATCTCGGGGAGGAAGCGCGCGTCGCCGGGGCCGAAGACCACGTGCGGACGGATCGCCATGGTGGCCATGCCGCCCACGCCGTTGTCCGCGAGCACCTCCTTCTCGGCGATCACCTTGGTGGCGGCGTAGGGCGCGAGCATCACGGTGGCGTAGCGCAGGCTCTCGTCGCCGCCCTCCATGTCGCGCCCCTCGTACACGACGCTCGCGCTCGACACGTAGACGAAGCGCTTCACGCCCTCGGCGCGGGCCGCCTCGAGGAGGACGTGGGTGCCGTCCACGTTCACCGAGCGCACGTCCTCGATCCGGTTGCGGCGCGTGTGCACCAGCGACGCGGTGTGGAAGACCACGTCTTGCCCCTTGCAGACCTCACGCAGCGCGGCGGCGTCGCGGATGTCCACGGCGAGGGCACGCACGCCCTCGGGCACCGACACGGGGGACTTGCCGACGCCGACGTCGATCAGCGTCACGTCGTCGCCGCGCTCGACGAGCCCGCGCACCAGATCGCGCCCCACGAAGCCCAGCCCACCGGTCACGAGTGATCGCGTTCGAGACATGCCCCGTCCTTTCGTGTGAACTGCGCGCGGCGCGCGCTCAGCGAGCGGCGCCGTCGAGCTTGGCGAGCCAGCGCGCGGCCACGGCGGGCGGGCAGAAGGCACGCAGGGTGTGGGCCTGGATGCCGCGCACCAGCTCCTCGGGGTCGCCGGTCATGCCGGCCTCGACCCAGTCGGCCATCCAGATCTGGTGGGTCGCGAGGGTGATGCGCGCCATCAAGGTGGGGGCGAGCGGCACGAACACGCCCTCCTCGACGCCGCGCGCGAACGTCGAATGCAGCATCTCGAAGCCGCGCTGCCACTGCTCTTCCTGGGCCGGCACCTTGAGGGTGTCGAAGATCGCCCACGCGTGGCCGTCGCGCAGGTGCATGCGCAGGTAGTTGGGGCGCGCGATCAGGAAGCGCACGTAGGCGGCGATGCCGCCGAGGGTGAACTCGAGCACGCCCTCGGCGCGCTCGACCTCGCGCGCGATCTGCTCGAGCATCTCGCCGCCGCGGCTCGACTGGATCTCGCTGTAGAGCGCGGTCTTGCCGTCGAAGATGCCGTAGAGCGTGCCGAGCGAGATCCCCGCCTCGGCGGCGATGTCCTGCATCTTGGCGCCCTCGAAGCCCTGCTCCGCGAACACCTTCTCGGCGGCGTCGAGGATCGCCTGCCGGTAGAGGTTGCGGCGCGCTTCGCGGATCTTCGGCTTGGCGCTGGTCGGCGCGGGAGGAGCGGCGGCCTTCATCGGGACCTCGGACGGGGGAGCGGCGGTCTCCGGCTCGCGTCGGAAAATGAAATTATCGTTCCATTATCCGAAACGTCAACTCCAAGATCGTGAACTCTCGTTTCGAGCAGCTTCGCGTGCCGACCTGCTCGACGGCATCCGCGGGCCGCGTCGTCACGCCGCGGAGCGCATTGACCCACCTCCGGCCGGGAGGTAAATGCCGTGCCGTTCCGCGCGCGTGCGAACGGACGCCCCGCCCCGGCGGCGCACCGCGCTGGCGCGGAGAAAGGCGGCGAGTCACCCATGACGGATCGCATCGTTCGCTGGAAGCTACGGGCCGTGGCCTCCGCCGCGCTCGGGCTCACCTTGCTCCTCGGTGCGGCGTCGCCGGCGCGCGCCGAGACCCTCTACGTCCGCTCCGAGGACGCCACGCTGCGCTCCGCGGCCGACGCGGGCGCGAGCGAGGTCGGCCCGGTGGCGCGCGGCACCGAGCTCACCGTCGTGAGCCGCGACGGCTCGTGGATCCAGGTCCAGGCCGGCGGCAAGAGCGGCTGGATCCACAAGCTCAAGACCGCCACGGAGAAGCCGGACACCAGCGGCAGCGCCCTCGCCAGCCTCGGTGGCGGATCCCGCGACAGCTACGTGAAGGAGGCCGAGTCCGGACGCGCCGCGCGCGGCCTCAGCCCGATGGCCGAGAAGTACGCGCAGAACAAGGCGCTCTCGCCGGAGTCGATCGCGGCGGTGAAGCGCATGGAGCAGGTCGTGATCTCCAAGAAAGAGATCGAGGGCTTCCTCAAGGAAGGGAAGCTCGGCGAGTACGCGCCATGACGACGAACCAGCGGAGCACGACGATGAACGGCGTGGATCGGAAGCGGACGTGGGTGATCGCCGGCGCGGTGGCGGCGCTGGTGGGCGTGACGCTGCTCGGCGCCGCGGCGGGCTGCGCGGGCCTCGGCAAGGCGGCGCAGAACATCACGTACGCCGCCACCGGCGACAAGAAGCTCGCCGGCATCGTGGGCGGCGCGGGCACCGCCATCGAGGGTGTCGCGCCGATCCCCTACGAGGAAGAGGTGGCGATCGGCGGCGCGATCGCGGTGCAGATCGTCAACCGCTTCGGCGGCGAGTACAAGGGCGCCGGCAACCAGGCCGCGATCCTCAACAAGTACGTCAACACGCTGGGCAGCGCGATCGCGCTCAACAGCGACCGCCCCGACATCCCGTACCACTTCCTGGTGCTCAACGACGATCCGCCCAACGCGCTCGCCGCGCCGGGCGGGTACATCTTCATCACCAAGGGCACGATCAAGGGCTGCAGCACCGAGGCCGAGCTCGCCGGCGTGATCGGCCACGAGATCGCGCACGTCACGCAGAAGCACACCCTCGCGGTCTTGCAGCGCGGCAAGATCCTGCAGGGCGCCGCGGAAGCGGGCGCCGCCGCGCTCGAGGCCAACCCCGAGGCGTTCGCGGGGCTCATCGACGAGGCCACGAAGGTCATCTTCGAGACCGGCCTCGACAAGGCGAAGGAGTACGAGGCCGATCGCCTCGGCACCGACTTCGCTTCGCGGGTCGGCTACAACGCGAAGGGCCTCGAGAACTTCCTGCGCACCCTGGGCGGGATCGTCGGCTACAAGAGCTCGGTGCTCTTCAAGACCCACCCCGACCCCGCGTCGCGGGTCGGCGAGATCGAGAAGATCCTGCCGGGCTACAAGGACCGCCTCGGCTTCCCGGACGTCAAGGCGCGCTTCGACAAGGTGAAGAGCCTCGCCGGGCTGGCGTGATCGCGCGTCGGAATCGAAGTCGGCGGCCCGCCGGAGGCGGGCCCTCCAGACCGGGTGCGATCGGGACGGATCGGGATCGGACGAGTCGAGCGGCTCGCGGCCCGTGCGCCTCGCCGTTGCCGCTCGTAGGGGCGACCGCCAGGTCGCCCGGGATCGGGCTCGATCGTCGGATCTCGTGGCATCCCGGCGGGCTCGCGCCCGCCGCTACGACCTGCGGCGCGAACGCCAGCGCACCGCCCTGCCCGATGCGGGCCCTCCAGACCGGGGAGATGCAGTGGCGCTCAGCCGCCTCGTCACCACACGACGCGTAGGCGCTCGAAGCCGTGCATGCGCTCGTCCCTGGTGACGAGCGGCAGATGATGGACGAGCGCGGTCGCCGCGATCATCCGATCGGCTGGATCTCCGTGGAGCTCACCCGGCCCCAGCTCGCCGGCGAGCACGGCGATCTCGGGCGTCACGTCGAGCACCGTGCCACGTGGGTGCGCCAGCGCCTGGCGCACCCACACGCCCAGCGCGCGATCGAGCGTGAGCCGCCCCCGGCTCACCTTGGTCGCGATCTCCCAGCAGCTGATCGGCGAGATCGCGACGCGATCGGCGCGGTCGATCGTGCGCGCGGCCGCGGGCGAGAGCCGCGCGGGCTCGCTCAGCCACCAGATCCACGCGTGGGTGTCGAGCAGGATCACGTGCCGTCGGCTTCCCAGG
>CAYMQR010000432.1:0-4881 GCA_964392195.1 uncultured bacterium
GAGCTGGGGGAAGGGCTACGCCTCCGAGGCGGCGCGCGCCGCGATCCGCCACGCCTTCACGATGGCGAGACCGGAGCGCATCGTGGCGGTGATCGTGCCCACCAACGAGCGCTCGCTGCGCGTCGCCGCCCGGCTCGGGTTCGTCCGTGTCGGCACCGCGATGCACGCGGGTCTCGCCCACGACCTCTTCGAGGTGCGCCCCTAGCGCCGCACCCGTCGCGCCCCGGCCGACGCGGCTCTGCCGCCTCGATCGGTGGCTCGGGCCCGATTCGGCGAGGAAGAACGGGCGGCTATCGGACCGTATCGCGGTGGCACGTGCCGTGAAGTGGGGAGGTATCCTGAGCGCATGATCCGACTGCAGGAAATCGCCCCCGATCGCGTCCGGCCGCTCTCGCGGCAGGAGTACGACCGGATGATCGAGCTCGGCCTCTTCGACGAGGACGAGAAGATCGAGCTCTTGCGCGGAACGCTCGTCACCGTGAGCCCGCAAGGTGCCCGCCACGCCGAGGCGATCTCGCGCCTCAACGAGATCCTGGTCCCAGCGCTCGCTGGACGCGCCAGGGTGCGGGTCCAGCTTCCGCTCGCGGTGTCGGACGACTCGGAGCCCGAGCCGGACCTGGCGGTCGTGGCACAGGGGAGCTATCGCCGCGAGCATCCGTCCACGGCCCTGCTCGTGGTCGAGGTCGCCCACAGCTCGGCACGCAAGGACCGAGCGCTCAAGGCGGCGATCTACGCCGAGAACGGAATCCCCGAATACTGGCTGATCGACGTCGCGCGCGGCTGGGTCGAGGTCCGCACCGAACCCGTCGACGGACGCTACCAGCGCGTCGAACGGCACGGTCGCAAGCGCACCCTCGGGCCGCGCGCGTTCCCCGACGTGCAGGTCGCCGTGGACGTGTTGCTGGGCTGAGCCGTCAGCCCCCCGCCAGGTCCACGTCCAGGTCGCCGGCGCGGACGATGCGCGGCGGGTCGACGGTGCCGTCGACGATCGTCGAGCCGAGCTGGCCCGGCAGCACGCCGCCGTCGACGATGAACGCCACTTTCCGGCCCACCTGACGGCCGGCCTCGGCGGCGGTCCGCGCCGACGGTCCACCCGAGACGTTGGCGCTGGTCGCGACCAGCGGCTCGCCGAGCGCGCGCACGAGCTGCGAGGCGATCGGTGACGACGAGATCCGGCACGCGATCGTGCCGCCCGCGCCGACCACGCGCGCGGGGAGTCCCGGCTTCGCCGGCAGGATCACCGTGAGCGCCCCCGGCCAGTAGCGCTCGATGAGCCGCTCCGCGACGCGCGGCACCTTCGCCGCGACCCGGCCGAGCATCGCGAGGTCCGACACCAAGACCGGGAACGGCTTGCCGTCGGGGCGCCCCTTGATGACCTGGACGTTCTCGACCGCCGCCTCGTCGAGGGCGCGCGCGCCGAGACCGTAGAACGTCTCGGTGGGGTAGATGATCGCGCGGCCGGCGCTGAGCGCCTTCAGCACCTCCGCCAGGTCGCGCTCGCCGAGGCCGTCGGCGGCCGCGCGCACGGTGGGCGCGAGCGGCGCCGACGACGACGGAGGCGCCGTGCTCATCCCTTGGCCGACCACGCCGCCTTCACCTTCTTGTCGCCCTCGACCACCGACGCCTCGAGGCGATCGCGCTCCTTGGTGAGCGTCGCGGTCACCTCGTCGCTGCCGAGCCCGAGGATGCGCGCCGCGAGGTAGGCGGCGTTGCGGGCGCCCATGTCGCCCACCGCCACCGTCGCCACCGGGATCCCGGGCGGCATCTGCACCGTGGAGAGCAGCGCGTCGAAGCCCGCGAGCGGGGTGGAGTCGACCGGCACGCCGATCACCGGCTTGAGCGTGTGGGCCGCGACCACGCCCGCGAGGTGGGCGGCGCCACCCGCCGCGGCGATGAAGAGCTTCACACCGCGCGCCTCGGCGTCGCGCACGTAGTCGACGGTGCGCGCCGGGCTGCGGTGGGCGCTGGTCACGGTGACCTCGAAGGGGATCGCGAGCTTGCTCAGCACCTCGCGCGCGCCCAGCAGCTTGTCGGCGTCGGAGGCACTGCCCATCAGGATCGCGACCACCGGGGCCGCGTCGGACTTGGTGCTCATGGAACGATTCTCCCGAGTGCCATCACTCGTATTCGATGGCGTCCAGAATGTTGAGCCGGCCGGCCTTGCGCGCGGGGTAGAGCCCCGCCGCCATCGCGATCACGATGGCCGCGACGGCCACGCCGAGGAGCGCCAGGATGTCGATGTGGAAGTCGAGGTGCCAACCCACGAGGCGCAGCATCGAGACCCGCACGAACGGGTACGCGTTGACGAGGCCGAGCGCGAGGCCGATCACCGCGCCGATCAGGCCCAGGAGCCCGGCCTCGGCGAGCACCGCGCCCTCGATCTGACGGCGCGTGGCGCCGATCGCGCGCAGGATGCCGATCTCGCGGGTGCGGTCGAGGATCGCGGCGAGCAGCGTGTTGACGATCCCGAGCGCCGAGATCAGCAGCACGATCACCTCGGTCGCCTTCGACACCTCGAAGCCCGCGATGACCTGGTCCTTGATCTCCTCCTTGAACTCCTTCGACGTCATCACCTGGAGGTCGTAGCGCGGGCCGAAGCGGGCGCGGATCTCGCGCGACACCTCCTCCCAGCGGCTCGGGTCGACGAGGTCGACGTCGATGCCGTCCACCAGCGACTCGCGCCAGTACTGGCGGTAGAGCGCGCGGTCGACGTGCACGGTGCCGGTCTTGCCCGCCCAGTCGGCGAAGGTGCCGAGGATGCGGAAGGTCCGCGGCCCGCTGGGCGTCGAGAGTGTGACGGACTCGCCGATCCTCTTGCCGAAGTGCATCGCGAAGGCGTCCGAGACGCCCACTCCCTCGCCGCGTGCGAGCGCGTCCATGAACTCGGCGGCGGGCGGCCCGTCGACCATCTGGTAGCTGCCGCGCTGCCGGTGTGCGTCGACGTCGAGCGCCAAGAGGTAGGCGAGCTCGCCCTCGTGGAGCAGCTCGATGTAGCGGAACGGCTTCACGGTCGCGACACCCGGCACGCCGCGCACGCCCACCACCACCTCGTCGGGGATGCGGTTGCTCGACGGTCCGGCGAGGCGGCTCGACGCCGCGATCGAGAGGTCGGCGGAGATGTAGCGGTCGATCCAGTTGCCGAGCGTGACCTGCAGGCTCTGGACCAGAGCGCCCACGATCACGTAGGCGCTGATGCCGATCATCACCGCGGTGAGCGTGACCGCGGTGCGCCCCGGCGCGTTGGTGAGGTTGTCGCCGGCGAGCTTGCCCTGGATGCCGAAGATGGCGCCCAGCATGTGGCGCATGGGGCCGAGGACCGCGACCACCAGCCACGGCATGAGGAACGCGACGCCGACGATGCGGAACCCCATCGTCGCGAGCGACAGCCAGTTGGCGCCGATCCGGGTCTGCAGGAAATTCCCGCCCACGCTCGCCACCAGCCCCGCGAAGCCGAGCCACGCCAGCACCCGGATGGAGCGCGACTCGACGCGCGTGGCCGCGTCGCGGCGCAGCGCCACCAGCGGGCTCACGCGGCTGGCCTGGATCGCGGGCCACAGCGACGCCACCAGCGCGAAGGCGAACCCCACTCCCACGCCGGTCGCGATGACCACGGCGTCCAGCCGCAGGTATCCCACGGTGGTGCGGGTCACCATCGTCGCCAGCACCGACTCCATCGCCGGCAGGATGAGCCGCGCCATCCACCACCCGAGGGCGACGCCGGCGGCGCAGCCGATCGCCGCGAGCGCCAGCGCCTCGACCACGAACAGCAGGAGGATGGCCTCGGACGTCGCGCCCAGCGAGCGCAGCACGCCGATCTCGCGGCGCCGCTGCACCACCGCGATGCTCATGGTGTTGTAGATGAGGAACATGCCGACGATGAACGACAGCGCCTGGCTCTGCGAGAAGCCGAGCTTCATGGCGCCGAGCAGCCCCTCGAGCTGCTCGCCGCGGCTCTCGGGGCGGTCGACGTGGCCGCGCCCGCCCACCACCGCCGCGATGGCGCGCTGGCCGTCCTCGAAGCTCACGCCTTCCTTCAGCACCACGTCGATCTGGTCGAACTTCCCGGGCACGCCGGGCGTGCCTTTCCCGAACGCGAGCTGCGCCGCGAAGATGTCCATGAGCGCGAACATCCCGCCGTACGCCTTGGCGGGACCGCTCTCCTTGAGGATCCCGCGCACCACCAGCTCGGCCGGTCCGCTCGCCACCTGCAGCTTGAGCGGCGAGTTGAGCTTGAGCCCGTGCGAGTCGGCGAAGCGGCGCGTGACGAAGATCGAGCTCGGCTGCGAGAGCACGATGATCGGGTCCTCGATCTCGGAGCCGTTGTTCTCCTTCTCGAGGTCGTAGCTGCGGATCTCGGTGTCGGCGAGGTAGTCGACGCCGAATACCTGCAGCCGCTCGCCCGCGTTGGGGCTGCCCACGACCAGCCCCGAGTCGAGGATCAGCGCGGCGGCGCTCTTCACCGCGGGCACCGCGCGTACCTCGTCGAGCAGCTCTTCGGGCAAGCCGGCGGTGCCGTTCGCCACCGAGATCGTCGCGCGCCCGGCGGTGTCCGCCACCGACTCGCGCACCGAGGTGAACACCGAGTGGTTCACCAGCCGCATGGCGATGATCACCGCCACGCCGAGCATGATCCCGACCGACGTCAGCGCGGTGCGCAGCCGGTGCTGCCGCCACTGCGGCCACGTCACGTGGCGGAGCAGGTTCCACACGATCTTCAGCCTTCAGCGGATGGAGGGCGCCGCTCCGTCGGCGCCGGGCTGGGGGACTGGAGATCCGGGCCGCGCAACGAATGGGCTCGCCGAGAGGCGCGTCGCAGCGCGACGCCGCGAGCGCAGCGAGTGACTTGGGGGTGGGGCCCCGCCGAGACCGCGCTCTTGGCGG
>CAYMQR010000433.1:0-4881 GCA_964392195.1 uncultured bacterium
CGCTGCGGCATGACGTCGCCGACGCCGTGATTCGCAGGACCGCAGGGCGCGGCGGAACTGGTCCGCTGCAGCCGCAACAGCGATGATGGCGCCTTCGCGAGCGAGGGGAGGCGGACGGTGGGTGCACCCGGGGGGAAGACTCGGTCGGGCTGGGTGGCGGCGCTGGTGCTCGCCGCCGCGGTCCTCGGCGCAGCGGGCGCGCGAGCGGGCACGGTCGCGGGCAGCGCGGACCGGGTCCTCGCGCAGCCCGACCTGACCTCCAACGTCCTCAACCAGCCCACCGCCAAGGGGCTCTTCCTGCCGAGCGACGTCGCCCGCGACGGCTCGGTCGGCAACACCCGGTTCTTCGTCGCCGACACCTTCAACAGCCGCGTGCTCGGCTTCGAGTGCGCGGGCAGCAACTGCGTGCTGCCGGGCTTCGCCGCCGCGAGCAAGGTGTTCGGGCAGCCGGACTTCGCGAGCTTCGCCTCGAACGGCGCGGGCCTGAGCGCGTCGAGCCTGTCGTTCCCGCGCGGCGTCGCGGTCGACGCGAGCACCGGCCGGCTCTACGTCGCCGACACCGACAACAACCGCGTGCTCGTCTACAACGGCCCGTGGAGCGACTCCACCGCCGACGCCGTCCTCGGCCAGACCTCGTTCACCGGGAACGCCGCCGGCAGCACGCTCTCCAGGCTGCGCGCGCCGGAGGGCGTCCACGTCGACGGCGCGGGTGCGCTGTGGGTCGCCGATACCGGCAACGACCGCGTCCTCAAGTTCACCACCTTCACGACCGGCGCCAGCGCCGCGCTCGCGATCGGCGGCGGCGGCGCGGCGGGCGCCGCCACCATGAGCGCGCCGCGCGGCGTGGTGACCGACTCCTCGGGCTGGCTCTACGTCGCCGACACCGGCTTCAGCCGCGTCCTCGGCTTCACGGCGCCGATCACCAACGGCGACGCGGCGGACGTGGTGTTCGGCCACGGCGGCAGCTTCACCAACGGCAACGCCAACCAGGGCGGGATCAGCGCCGCGAGCCTGGCGTTCCCGGAGAAGGTCGCGAGCGACGGCAGCGGCCGGCTGTGGATCGCCGACACCGGCAACCAGCGGGTGCTGGAGGTGGACTCGCCGCACGCGAGCGGACCCGCCGACCGCGTCTTCGGCCAGGTCGACACCTCGCAGAACGCGGTGTTCACCACCAACGTCGCCAACGCGCCCGACGGCTTCGTCAACGCCGCGGGCCTCGACGGCCCGCGCGTGCTCGTGCTCGACGGCAACGGCACGCTGTGGGTCTGCGACCGCGAGCAGAGCCGGGTGCTGGCGTTCGACTCGCCGCTGGCCGCCGGCACGGCGGCGCGGGTCGCGGACCGCGCCCTCGGCAAGCAGCTCTTCGTCGATGCCTCCGCCAACGAGCCGAGCGCCGCGCGCATGAACAACCCCAACGGCGTGGCCGTGGACACCAGCGTCACCCCCAACCGGCTGTGGGTGAACGACCTCGGCAACAACCGCGTCCTCGGCTTCGCCGACACGGCGGCGCTCACGAACGGCGAGGCCGCCACCGCGGTCCTCGGCCAGACCGGCTTCACGAGCGGCGCGACCAACGCCGGCATCAACGGCGCGCTGCAGAACGCCTCCAGCGCCGTCGCGAGCGCGAGCTCGCTGTTCTTCCCGGAAGGCGTCGCGGTCGACGGCTTCGGCACGGTGTACGTCGCCGACACCTCGAACAGCCGGATCGTCGCGTTCGAGGACCCGTTCTCCGACGCGAGCGCCGATCAGGTGTTCGGCCAGGGCGACTTCACCGCGCGCAACCCGAGCTTCCCGTACGGCACCGCGTCGAGCCTGGTGGCGCCGCAGGGAGTCGCGCTGAGCCCGACCAACGACCTGTGGGTCGCGGATACCCTCGACCACCGGGTGGTGCGGTTCTCCAACGCGCCGTCCCAGCCGGCCACCTCGGCCAGCGCCGACCTGGTGCTGGGCCAGAGCGGCTTCGTGTCGAGCGTGAGCTTCCCGCCCTACACGCCGGCGTGCGCCGCCAACCGCATGAACGCGCCGGAAGGCGTGACGCTCGGCCCGAGCGGGCGGCTGTACGTCGCCGACACCCGGAACCACCGCGTGCTGGTGTACGCGCCGCCGTTCTCGAGCGGCATGAACGCCGACGCGGTGCTCGGCCAGGCCAACCTCACGAGCTGCGCCGCCAACCGCGGCGGCGCGGCGAGCGCGAGCACGTTCAACTCGCCGCGCGGCATCCTCGAGGACGAGCAGCGCAACCTCTACGTCGCCGACTACGGCAACAACCGCGTACTGGTCTTCCACGCGCCGTTCGACGGCGGCGACGGGGTGGCCGACGAGGTGCTCGGCCAGACGAGCTTCACCGCCACCGGCGTGGTGCCGCCGACGGCGAGCTCGCTGTTCAGCCCCGAGGGCGTCGCCCTCGACGAAGACGGCCGGCTGTTCGTCGCCGACCGCGAGAACTCGCGCGTCACCCGCTACGCCACCAGCAACGGCGGCGCCGTGGTCCTCGACGAGCCCACCTCGCCGGTGGTCGTCGGCACCTTGCTCACCCTCACCGGCACCGGCTTCTCGCCGGGCTCGGTGATCAAGCTCTACGTGGCCACCGCGTCGGGCCCCGAGGCGTTCGGGCCGTTCACGCCGGCCACCCAGGACCCCGGCAAGCTCACCTGGACGGTCGACGCGTCGATCCCGCTCGGCAACGGCTTCGTGGCGATCCAGGTGATCAACACCGACCAGGGGTTCATCTCGTCGAACCTGGTGAGCGCCTTGCTCTACGGCTCCGCCGCGCTCAACATCCCGACCGTGACGGCGGTGAACGGCGTGGCGCTGGCGCCCGCCGATCCCTCGATCGCCACCGCCAACGTCGAGACCACCGTGGCCCAAGGCTCCACCGTCACCCTCACGGGCACCGGCTTCTCGAACGCGCTGGTGAACCTGTTCACCGCGACCGGCAACGTCGGCCCGCTCACGCCGCTCGCGGGTGGTTCGGCGAGCCAGATCCAGATCGTCATCCCGAACGGCACGCCGACCGGCCCGGGCTCGATCCAGGTGGTGAACTCGCCGTATACCGGCAACGTGAAGTCGAACGCGGTGTCGGTGCCGATCGGCCCCGCGATCTCGATCTCGTCGGTGTCCGTCGCCGGGGACCTGGTGACGGTGAACGGCGCGGGCTTCTCGGTGCTGACCGTGATCAACCTGTTCAACGCCACGCCCGGCGGCGTCGTGAACCTGGGTGGCCTGCTCGGCAACGGCGACGGCGTCATCCCGCTCACGTTCGTGAGCGAGAACCAGCTCGAGTTCACGATCCCGGCGGGCGCCACGGCCGGACCGGCCTACGTGCAGGCGCTCAACCCGCCGTTCATCCCGTTCAGCTCCACCGGCAACGACCCGGACGGCGCCTTCACGGTGCCGCCATGAGCCTGCAGATCCCGGGGTTCCTGGCGTGGTCGAAGGGCTCGGGCTTCTGGGCCGAGGGGGTCGAGGTCGAGCACCCGGGGCGGGTGGAGCCGAGCTTCGCGGCGAAGGTGCGGCGCTTCCTCGCGCCGGTGGTGAAGCTCTCGCATCGGCCCACGCTCGAGGGTCTCGAGAACCTGCCCACCGATCGCCCCTTCATGCTGGTGGCGAACCACTCCGCCGGTCTCGGGATCGCCGAGATCCTGTCGTTCATGGTGCTCTACCTCGAGAAGGCCGGGCTCGATCGGCCGCTCGCGGGGTTCGCGCTGCCGCTCGGCTTCCGCGTTCCTGGCCTGCGCTCGGTGCTGCGCGGGGTGGGGGCGATCCCGTCCACCTACGCGGCGGCGGAGCAGGCGCTCGCGGCGGGCGTGCCGATCTTGGTGTTCCCGGGCGGCGACCACGAGACGTTGCGCCCGGTGTGGATGGCGCACCAGGTCGACTTCGGCGGGCGCACCGGGTTCCTGCGCGCGGCGCGGCGCGCGCGCGTGCCGATCGTGCCGATGGGGATCCGCGGCAGCCACTTCACCGCGCCGGTGCTGTGGCGCTCGCGCCTGCTCGCGACGCTGCTGGTGTTCCCGCGTTTGATCGGCCAGAAGCGCTGGGGGCTCTCGGTGCTGGGCGTGATCGTGAGCGCGCTGATCGTGGCGCTGGTGCCGGGTCCGTGGCCGCTGCGCGCGTTCCTGGTGTGGCTGTGGCTGGGCTCGCCGTTCGTGTTCCAGGCGTGGGTGCCGTGGACGATCCGGTTCCGCATCGGCAAGCCGATCGAGCCGGAGGAGCTCTTCCCCGAGGACGCCACCCACGGCACCGACCCCGCGCTGTGGAACGCGCTGCCCAAGGTCGAGGGCGCCGTGCAGGCGCTCGTCGACGCCTGAGGTGGGCGGTGCGGTTCGCGCCATGACGACCGGTACCGTACCGCTCGTCATCCGGACCGCCACGCCCGCCGACCGGGCGAGCTTCCTGGACGCGGCGCTGCGGTCGTGGCTCGACGCGTACGCGGAGCTCCTTCCGCGCGAACAGGTCGAGGCGGCGCCCGCGATGCTCGAGCGAGCCTTCGAGAAGCGCGGGGCCGAGCTCGTCCTCGCCGTGCTCGACGGCGTCGTGGTGGGCTTCTACTCGCTGGGACCGGCCGACGACGCCGCGCAGCGCAACTACCTGTGGCACGTGTACGTCGATCCCCGCGCGCAGCGGCGCGGGGTGGGGCGCGCGCTCACCGAGGCGGCGCTCGCCGAGATCGCGTCGCGCGGCGCGGCGCGGGCGTGGCTCGACGTGCTGGCTGGCAACGCCAAGGCGCGCGCCTTCTACCGCGCCCTCGGCTGGGAAGAGGTGGGACGCGACGCGAGCGGTGACTACGAGCTCGTGATCCTCGAGCGCGCGCTGAGCTGAATTTCTCGGGGGGCTGTTCCAGCCCCCCGCCCGCGCGAAGTGAATTCGCGCGGGTCCCAC
>CAYMQR010000434.1:0-2591 GCA_964392195.1 uncultured bacterium
CTGGTGTTCGGCGCGTACTTCTATCCCGACCCGCGCTTCGTGCTCGGCGCGCTGGCGTGGTGCCCGGTGGCGCTCGCCGTGGCGCTGGCCCGCGTCGCGAACGGGCGGGCGCACCGCCGCGCCCGCGCCGGCGCGGCGCTCGCGGCCGGCCTGGCCGCGGCGCTGATCCTCGGCGACGCCTGGGCACACCACGCCAGGCGACGGATCTACGAGCCGCGCAACGACGAGACCCGCGCCGAGCTGCACCGCTTCCTGGCGTGGGACGACGCCACCCGCGCCCGCGAGCGGGTGCCGTTCGACACCGTGCTGGCGCAGGCGCTCGGCTGGCTTCCCGCCGGGCGCGCGGCGCTGATCCCGAGCTGGGGCCCGCCGCCCGCGACCAAGCAGGCGAACCTCTTGATCCGCAACGGCTACCTGCGCGCCGACGGCTCGCGCAACCCGTCGAGACCGAGCCTCGGTCCGGAGCCGGTCAGCACCCCGGCAGACCGTTGAAGCGCACGCCCAGCGCGTCGCGGCGCGACGCGACGCCACGAGCGAGGCGAGTGACTCGGGTGGGACCCGCGCGGAGCGGCGCCGAGGGACCGGCGCCCTCCAGGCGGGAGGGGGGCTGGAACAGCCCCCCTAGAAACGATAGTGCTCGACGAGCTTCTGCTTGTCGTGCTGGAACTCGCCGTCCCACAGCTCCGCGGCGACGCGGCCGGGCGACTTGCCGTCCTCGAGCACGCGCCGGATCGGATCGAGGAACGGCGCCTCGGTCATGTCGGGGTGCTCACCCGGGCGCTGGCGGATCAGGCCGTCGCGCGAGATCGCGAACAGCTCCCACGCCAGCTCGAGCATGGTGCGGCCGCGCACCTTCGCGCCGAGCCCGTCGCGCGCCACGTCGGTGAGCAGCGCCTCGCGCTCGTCGTGGGTCCACGAGCCGGCGAGCTCGAGCGCCTGCTCGCACGCGGCGCGGTCGTAGAGGATGCCCTTCCACAGCGCCGGGTGCGCGCAGTTCAGGTCCTTGTCGCAGCAGTCGGCGCCACGCACCTCGATGTAGCCCTTGGCGCGTACCTCGGGGAACAGCGTGGTGAGGTGGTCGTTCCAGTCCGAGAGCCGCGCGCGGGTGCCTTCCCAGCCCTTCTCGAGGAAGTGGCGGAACGGCGTGCCGGCGATCTCTCCCACGTAGGCGCCGTCGCGGCGGATGAAGAACATCGGCACCGAGAGCGCCCACTCGACGTAGCGGCGATAGCCGAAGTCCGGGTCGAACACGAGGTGCAGAACCCCGGAGCGGTCGGGGTCGACGTCGCGCCAGATCCGCTGCCGGAAGCTCGTCCACCCCACCGTCTTGCCCTCGACGATCGACGAGTTGGCGTAGATCGCGCTGACGATCGAGCTCACCGCGGTGGCGGCGCGCATCTTGAGGACGAAGTCCTCCTCGCTCGCGTAGTCGAAGTTCGACTGCACGGTGCCGGTCTGCAGCATCATGTCGAGGCCCATCGAGCCGCGCGTGGGCAGGTACTTGCGCATGATGCGGTAGCGGGTCTTGGGCACCCACTGGACCTGGTCCTTGGTGGCGAACGGGCGGTGGCCGACGCCGAGCCACAGGATGCCGAGCTCGTCACCGAGGGCGCGGGTGATGTCGCGGTGCTCGGTGAGCTCGACGCAGGTCTGGAAGATGTCGCGCAGCGTCGCTCCCGACAGCTCGAGCTGGCCGCCCGGCTCGAGCGACACGCTGGTGCCGGCCTTCACCAGGGCGATGGTGTCCTCGCCCTCCTTGAAGCGCTCGAAGCCGTAGCGATCGACGAGCCGCTCGAACACCGCCTCGATCGACGCCGGCCCGCTGTAGGGCAGCGGTGAGAGATCGGCCGCGACCAGCCCGATCTTCTCGTGCTCCATGCCGACGCGGAACGCCTCCGGCGCCTTCTCGGCGCGCCGGAAGCCGTCGACCAGCATGTCGACGCCCGAGATCTCGGGCGACTGCTCGGAGCCGCGGTCGAGGGACATGGCTCAGGGCTTGGCGGGAGCGGCGGGCGCCCCACCGAGGGCCTCGACCGCCCTGGCGGCCGACGCCTTCACGTCCGTGCTGGCGTCCTTCTGGGCCAGCTCGGCGAGGGCGGGCACCGCGCCCTTGGCCGACGGGCCGAGGCGGCCGAGCGACTCGGCGGCGGCGCGGCGCACGTCCGGCAGCGGGTCGGAGAGCGCCTTGGTGAGCGCGGGCACGGCCTCGGCGGCGTCGGCGCCGATCGCGCCGAGCGCCGAGATCGAGAGCACCCGCACCGCGGTGACGTTGTCGGCGACCAGCGGGATCAGCGACGGCACCGCTTCCTTGGCTCCGGGGCCGACGCCGGCGAGCATCGCCGCGGCGCGGCCGCGCAGGTTCGGATTGGGGTCCTTGAGCGCAGCGGTCAGCGCGGGCACCGCCTTCACGCCGAGGCTCTGCAGCTCCTGCACCGAGCTCTCGTAGAACGGATCGCTTTGGGTCTTGAGGTGCTGGACCATCTCGTCGGGCGTCTTCGGCGCCACCGGCGCGGCAGCCGGGGCGGGAGCCGGTGCCGGCCCCTCGGCGGCGCCCACGCTCGGCGCGCCGAGCGCCACGAGCCCGAGCCCAC
>CAYMQR010000434.1:2691-4868 GCA_964392195.1 uncultured bacterium
GGCCCCTCGGCGGCGCCCACGCTCGGCGCGCCGAGCGCCACGAGCCCGAGCCCACCCACCAACGCCAGCGTCGCGATCCAACCGTTCCGGCCTGCCTTCGTCATGACGTTCGTCTCCCTTGGTCGAGCCGTCGCACCGTAACTCACTCACTGCCCGAGCGGCAGCGGATGTCTCTCGAAGAAGCGCCAGATCGCGTCGGTGGCGTTCAGGTCCTCGGTGGCCGCGCCGAGCGCCCCGATCTCGTAGAGCGCACCCGGCCAGGTGTGCCCGCCGCCCTGGACCGTGCAGAGTTCCACCTCGGCGCCGGCCGCGCAGCTCGGGTAGCCGGTGCAGGTGACCTCGCCCTGGCTCAGGACCGCGTACGGCGTGAGCGCGCAGCCGTTCCGGGCGCCCCACTCCGCGACCACGTCGGGGACCGACGCGGCATCGACGCTCGACCACCAGCGGCTGCCGCCGCGAAACGGCGCGACCGGATCGACGAGCCCGTGGATGTGGAGCACCGGCACCGGGCGCGACGGGTGGCACGGCTCGACGTGGGCCGCGCCCGCCACCGCGGCGATGGCGGCGATCTTCTCCGAGCGCTGGCACGCGAGCCGGTACGCGAACATCGCGCCGTTCGACATGCCAGTCGCGTAGACGCGCGCCGGGTCGACGCGCGCCACCCGCGCGAGGTCGTCGAGGAGCACGTCGACGAACGCCACGTCGTCCACCTCGTTGCGGTGCGCCGAGCCGCAGCACGCGCCCGCGTTCCACGACGGGAACCAGCCGGTGCCCTCGGGGTGGACCGACAGGAAGCCCTCCGCGTCGGCCTTGGCGTCGAAGCCGGTGTAGGCGGCGTAGTCGTGAGCGTCCGCGGCCCAGCCGTGGAAGTCGAGGACCACCGGCAGCGCGCGATCCCCCGCGTACCCGGCCGGCACGTGCACCTGGTACTCGCGCTCGAGGTCGCCGACCATCACCGTGCGCGAGAACGTGCCGGCGACCAGCGGCGTCGCGCCGAGCGACTCCTTCGCGGGGCGCAGCTTCACCGACCACCCGCAGCCCGCGCCCAGGACACCGAGCACGGCCGCGCACGCCACGATCCTCACGAGCCTCATGGGCCCAACCCTAGCATCGCCGGCCCCCGTGCGATCGAGCGCCGCCGCGAACCGCGCTACAGTCCCCGGAATGGACGTCCCGGCCGCGCCCCCCGCCACGGCGCCGCTGCTCGTGGTGGACGACGAGCTCCAGGTGGTGCGCAGTCTCGAGATCTCGTTCATGGACGAGCTCGAGGTGCTCACCGCCACCAGCGGCGAGCAGGCCCTCGAGGTGCTGGCGCGGCGCCCGGACGTGGGCGTGATCCTCACCGACCAGCGCATGCCCGGCATGACCGGCGTCGAGCTGCTCGCGCGCAGCCGCTCCACCCACCCCGACGCGGTGCGGATCCTGCTCACCGGCTTCACGGACGTGGAGGCGCTCGTCGACGCCATCAACGAGGCCGAGGTCTACCGCTACGTGCCCAAGCCGTGGGAGCCGCGCGACCTCGAGCTGACGGTGCAACGGGCCATGGAGCTGCACCTCCTCACCCGCGACCACCAGCGCCTCACCCGCGAGCTCGAGCTCGCCAACCAGCGGCTCACGCGCGAGAACGTCGACCTGCGCCGCGCGATCACCGGCAAGCACCGCTTCGACGGCATCCTCGGCACCAGCGAGCCGATGACGCGGCTCTTCGATCTGCTCGAGAAGATCGCGCGCTCGGACGCCACCGTCCTGATCCAGGGCGAGACCGGCACCGGCAAGGAGCTGATCGCGCGCGCCATCCACGTGAGCGGCAAGCGCAAGGACCGCCCGTTCGTGGTGCAGAACTGCGCCGCGCTCACCGAGACGCTCCTCGAGAGCGAGCTGTTCGGCCACAAGCGCGGCTCGTTCACCGGCGCGATCGAGGACAAGAAGGGGCTCTTCGAGCTCGCCGACGGCGGCACCGTGTTCCTCGACGAGATCGGCGAGACCAGCCCCGCGCTGCAGGCGCGGCTCCTGCGCGTGCTACAGGAGGGCGAGGTGAAACCGGTCGGCGCCACCGCGATCAAGCGCGTCGACGTGCGCGTGCTCGCCGCCACCAACCGCGACCTCGCCGCCGAGGTCGCCGCCGGGCGCTTCCGCGAGGACCTCTTCTACCGGCTCAACCTGTTCACGCTCACGGT
>CAYMQR010000435.1:0-4850 GCA_964392195.1 uncultured bacterium
CTTGAGCCGCGCCAGGATGCGCTCGCGCAGCTCGCCGCGATCGGCGACGCCGGCGATGTCGGCCTCCTCGCCTCCGTCAGGCAGCGGCGAGCGGCCCACCAGGATCACGGTCGCGCGGGAGCGCCGCGCGATCTCGTGGACGATCTCGGCGGTGATCCCACGCGCGCCGCCGGTCGCCAGCACGACCGTGCTCGGGCCGAGCTCGAAGTACGGCCGGCGCTCGTAACCGTTGGGAAGGTCGGCGCGCACCGCGCGGACCGAGAGGCGCTTGCCGCCGCGGTAGCCGACCTCGACGGGTCCTTCCGCCGCCAGCTCGCGGAGGAACGCGGCCGGCTCGGGCGGCCGGTCGACGTCGATGCTTCGGAACCGCGCCCGCGGCCACTCCTGCGACGCCGACTTGAACAGGCCGGCGAGGCCGCCGCGCCACGGGTGCGCCGCCTCGGACGCCGACGCGGAGTCGAAGTCACCGCCGCCACGGCTCGCCGAGACGACCAGCGGAGCGACCGTGCCGCCCGCCTTGAGCTCGGGTGCGAAGGCCTGCATCAGGAACAGCGCGCCGCGCAGCTCCTCGGCGACGAAGCGGTGCCATTCCTCCGCGCCGATCCCGGGATACGAAGGCGCGTCGCGTAGCGGCAACAGGTGCACCACCGCGCCGATCGGCGCCACCGACCCGCGGATGCGCTGGAACGCGGCCTCCGCCGCGGCGCGGCTCGCCAGGTCTTCCCGTTCCAGCACCACCACCGGCACGCCGCGCGTTCGCAGCAGGCCGCCCAGGTCGCGCGCGAAGCCGCCGCCATCGTCGGTCAACACCCAGGTGGAACGCGGCAGCTCACGCGAGGGACCGGATTCGAGCGAGATCTCCTCCACCCGCACGACCGAGCGGTCGACGCGCGCCACCTCACCGGGCACCGCCTCGGGCACGGTGTGGTCGGAGGGAGCCACGGAGGCGGCGGCAGCGCCGGCCTCGCCCGCTCCGCCCACCATCGCCTCGAGCCTGGCGACGCCCTCGAGGATCGTGCGCAGCGACGTCGCCGCCGCCATCGCCTCCATGAACCACGGTGGCGGCTCGGCGATGCTCGGGACCACGGCGCGGCGGAACGCGGCGATGATCTCGACGCGCTTGATGGAGTCGATGCCGAGGTCCGACTCGAGGCCGGCGTCGAGCTCCAGCATCTCGGGCGGGTAGCCGGTGCGGTCGGACACGATCGAGCGCAACAGCTCGACTCGATCCGCGCCTCCCCCCTGCGACGGCACGGCGGGCGCGGCGCTCACCGCACCCGCGGCCCCGGGGGCCGCGACCGGGGGCGGCGCTGCCCCTTCGCCTGCGAGCTTGGCCACGCCGGCGAGGATCATCGCCAGCGTGCTCGCGGTCCCCATCTGCTCCATGAACCACGCCGGTGGCTCGCTCACGTGGGGCACCACGGCGCGGCGGAACGCGGCGATGATCTCGACCCGCTTGATCGAGTCGATGCCGAGGTCCGACTCGAGGCCGGCGTCGAGGTCGAGCATCTCCGGCGGATAGCCGGTGCGCTCGGACACGATCGCGCGAAGCTGCTCGGCGCGGTCCGCACCCGCCCCGGGCGGGGGGGCCGTCGTGACCGCGGCAGCCGGCGCCGCGGCGGACGCCGTCGGGGCCGCTCCCGCGCCCTCGGCGGCGAGGCGCGCGACGCCGTCGAGGATCGCCCGCAGGGTGGCCGCGCTGCCCATCGCTTCCATGAACCACGCCGGCGGCTCGACCACGCTCGGCACGGCGGCGCGGCGGAACGCGGCGATGATCTCCACCCGCTTGATCGAGTCGATGCCGAGGTCGGACTCGAGGCCCGCGTCGAGGTCGAGCATCTCGGGCGGATACCCGGTGCGCTCGGTCACGATCGCGCGCAGCGCCGCGGCGTGGTCGATACCCGTGGCGACGTTCGCGGCCGCACCCGGCGCCGACCGTGACTCCGCCGGCGCGCCGGGGCGGGACGAGCCGGCGGAGGCCGCTCCGCTCTCGGCGACCAGCTTGGTGACGCCGTCGATGATGACCCGGAGCGTGCCGGCGCCGCCCATGGCCTCCATGAACCACGCCGGCGGCTCGGTCACGCTCGGCACCGCCGCGCGGCGGAACGCCGCGATGATCTCCACCCGCTTGATGGAGTCGATGCCGAGGTCGGACTCGAGGCCCGCGTCGAGGTCGAGCATCTCGGCGGGATAGCCCGTGCGCTCGGTGACGATCGCGCGTAAGGTCTCCACCAGGTCCGATCCGGCCGCACGCGGGGCTTCCGCCTCCACCGGAGCGGGCACGGGCGCCGAGACCGGCACGCTCGGGGCAGCGACGGCGGCTCGGGGAGCGGCCGCAGCGGGCTGCGCGGCAATCGGTCGGGGCGCCTCCACGACCGGCGGCGGAGCCTGGGTCATGGGCTCGGGCAGCACCTCCGGCGCGTACGCGGGCTCGAGCGGCGCCGGCTCGTAGGACGCGACCGGCTGCTGCGCGACGACCTCGGCCGTGCCATAGAACGCCTGCATCACGGCGGCCTGCGTGTCGAGGAACCGGCGCATCGTCTCCTGGAACTCGCGGACCGGCTCGAAGTCGGTCGTGGGGCTCGAGGTTCGAGATGGGGCAGCCGCAGGTGTGGCGCGCGAACGGTCCGGGACGCGGTTGGAGCTGGGCATGGTGGGGGACTCGGGTGCGATGGCTCGCCGCGGGGTGGCGGCGAGGTTGTTCGTTGCGCGAGAGGATGGAACCGACTCGCCGCGCGCGGCGGACGTGGGCCGCGGCACGGCGAGCTTCGAAGCCATCACCGACGGCTTGGTCTCGGCGCGCGCGACCGGAGCCGGCGCAGGTGGTTCCGTCGCGCTCTCGAGCATGAGGCGTGGCTTCGCGAAGGTGCGCGGAGGCTCGTGGGCGGGACGGGCGTACGCCGGGTTCACCAGCCAGAAGTGGCGGCCGAGCGGCTTGGCGGCGCTCGCCGCGATCCCGTCGCGTTCGTCATCGAGGTCGACGAGCTCGCGCCCGGCCCACATCCGCTCGAGCTCGACGCCGACACCCTCGACGTAGAGGCGGCCGAGCGCGATCTGGAGCTGGGTCACGCCGTGACCGGCGCGGTCGTGGGTCGCGATCGCGACGTGCGGACGCGACTCGAGGATCTCGTCGACCAGCTTGCTCAGCACGCGGTTCGGGCCGACCTCGACGAACACCCGCGCGCCCGCGGCGTACATCGCCTCGACCTCGTCGGCGAAGCGCACCTCGCTGACGAGCTGCTCGGCGAGGTGCGGGCGGATCTGCGCGGTGTCGTCCGGGTAGGGCTTCGCGGTCCAGTTGCTGAACACCTCGAACGAGCCGCTCGCGAACGGCGTGGCGGCGAGGACCTCCTCGAACCGCTCGCGCGCGCCCCGCATGATCGGGCTGTGGAACGCACACGCAACCGGTACCGCGGTGTGGGCGAGCCCCGCGGCGTCGAGCTTGGTGCGCACCTGCGCCAGCCCTTCGCGCGTGCCGCTCACCACGACCTGGCGCCGGCTGTTGAGGTTCGACACCCAGGCGTCGGTGCAGGTGGAGACCAGCTCGCGAACCTTCGCCTCGTCCCCGCGCACCGCGAGCATCTGTCCGAGGTCGGCTACGCCAGCACCCGCTGCGCCGGCCGCGAGGTCGGAGATCGCGCGGCCGCGCGCATGCGAGAGCGCGAAGAGCTGCTCCTCGCTGAGCGATCCGGCGGCGTGCAGCGCGACGAGCTCGCCGTAGCTGTGGCCCGCCGCCATCTGCCCCTTGACGCCGAAGCGCTCGAGCAGCCGCAGCAGCGCGACGTCGGCGACTCCCAGCGCGGGCTGCGCCACGTGCGTCGCCTTGAGCTCGTCGATCGCGCGCCCGCGCGCCTCGTCCGAGAACGCGGGCGGCGGGAAGACGTACGCGCTGAGCGGCCGCGGCAGACGGCCGCGCAGCACGCGGTCCGCGCACTCGAAGCGCCGCGACACCTCCGGGAAGTGGATCGCGAGGTCGCGCGTCATGTCCGGGAACTGCGAGCCCTGCCCCGGGAACAACAGCGCGACCTTCCCATCCCTCGCGAGCTGACCGTCGCCGAGCAGCGCACCCACCGGCAGTTTGCTCGCGTCGCCGCCGAGGCGCCCCGCCACCGCGAGGAGCTGCTCACGGAGCTCGTCCAGCGAGCGGGCCACGAAGGCCGCGCGCGGCCCGTCGGCGCCCGCGAGGCCTCGATCGTGCAACGTGTAGGCGACGTCCGCGAGGCTCGGCGCGACGCCGCCATCGAGCGCCGTGGCGAGCTCGTTCGCGACGGCGAGGCAGCGGGCGCGCAGCTGATCCGTGGTCGCGGCGCCGATCAGCACCAGCTCGGTGGGCAGCTCGCGGCTCGGGGCGCGCTCGTCCCTGGCGAGCGGAACGCCCTCGTGCTCCTCGAGCACCGCGTGGAAATTCGTCCCGCCGAAGCCGAACGCCGAGACGCCCGCGCGCCTCGGCTCGGGTCCGCGGATCCACGGCCGGAGCTGGGTCGACACGTAGAGCGGCCCATCGATCAGCCCCGCCTTGGGGTTGGGCTGGTCGACGTGCAGGGTCGGCGGGAGGACGCGGTGGTAGAGCGCGAGCGCCGCCTTGATGAGGCCCGACACACCGGCCGCCGACTTGGTGTGGCCGACCATCGACTTCACGCTGCCGATGGCGACGCTCTGGCTCGCGGCGCCGGCGCGTTCGAGAAGCGAGCCGAGCGCCTGGCACTCGGTGGGATCGCCGACCCCGGTCCCGGTGCCGTGGGCCTCGACGAGGCCGAGCGACGTCGGTGAGACCCTGGCCTGCGCGTACGCCCGCTCGAGCGTGACCATCTGGCCCTCGAGCCGGGGCGCGGTGAGGCCCTTGTGGCGTC
>CAYMQR010000436.1:0-4842 GCA_964392195.1 uncultured bacterium
GCGACGGCGCGCGCGGCGCTCCCCTCCTCGGTCTCTCCACGCGCTCTGCACGCGCCGTGCAGAGCGCCGGCCGAGCATCGGCTTCGCCCGAACGCACAGGAGGAACCCACCCATGACACCCGCCCGGCTCGGCGCCATCGCCCTCATCTTCCTCGCCTGCGCGACCGCGTGGTTCGTGCTCGGCAGCTCGATCCTGGTGCGGACCGGCTCGCGCAGCGGCTCGCTCGCTCACGAGGTCGAGCAGCTCTGGGGCGGCCATCACCGCCAGCTCGCGCCGGCGTCCGCCATCGAGCGCGAGCGCATCGAGACCGAGACGGTCACCGAAAAGGACGCCACCGGCACCCCCATCACCCGCAACGTGAGCCGCACCCGCGTCGACGCCGCGCCGCTGGTGCTCGACTCGAGCCAGGTCCAGGCCGAGATGCACGTCGACCACCGGCGCAAGGGTTTGCTCTGGTACGACACCTACGAGATCGGATTCCGCGGCCGCTACGAGGTGACCAACCCCGACGACGAGGCGCGCACGCTGGTGGTGACGTTCTCGTTCCCATCGGAGAGCGCGATCTACGACGGCTTCACGTTCCGGGTCGACGGCCACGACGCGCCGCCGGTCAACGACCTCTCCCACGGCACCACGGTGCGCACCACCGTCGCCGCCCACGCGCCAGCCGAGATCGAGATCGCGTACCGCTCGCGCGGCGTGGGGACGTGGGTCTACGCGCTCGTCGCCTCGGGAGTCGGCCAGGCGCGCGACTTCGAGCTGGACATGACGACCGACTTCGCGGCCGTCGACTTCCCGTCCGGCTCACTCTCGCCCACCCAGAAGGAGCGCGACGGCGCGGGCTGGAAGCTCGGGTGGCGCTTCGCGAGCGTGGTCACCGGCCAGGTCATCGGCGTGGTGCCACCGAGCAAGCTCAACCCCGGCCCGCTCGCCGCGCGCATCACCTACTTCGCGCCGGTGAGCCTGCTCTTCTTCCTCACGGTGATGGTGATCCTCGGCATGATCCGCGGCCAGAACCTCCACCCCATGAACTACTTCTTCCTCGCCGCCGCGTTCTTCGCCTTCCACCTCCTGCTCGCCTACCTCGCCGACCAGATCGACATCCACGCGGCGTTCGCGATCTCGGCGGCGACCAGCGTCGCGCTGGTGGCGAGCTACCTGCGGGCGGTGGCCGGGATGCGCCGCTTCGTGCTGCACGCCGGCGCGGCGCAGCTCCTCTACCTGGTGCTCTTCAGCTACGCGTTCTTCTTCCAGGGGCTGACCGGCCTCGCGATCACGCTGGGCTCGATCGCGACGCTCGCCGTGCTGATGCAGCTCACCGCGCGCGTCGATTGGGAGCGGATCTTCGCCGAGGGCCGCGTCGCGAACGGACGCCCTCCACGAGTGCCGCTCATGCCGCCCGCCGCCCGGTGAGCCGCACCGCGAAGGGGCACGGATCCGCACGCGGCGGGTTCGAGAGCGACCCGGAAGCCGGCCTGCCAACCAGCGGCGTCACTCCGCCGGCTGGCAGTCGTATCCGACGATGCGTAGCGCGCCGGCGCTGGCGCTCGACTCGCCCGGGAGCTTCAGCTCGAATGCCCCCGTGGTCCCCGCCTTGAGCTCGGCAGGCGCTACGGTCACGTGCGGCGTGCTCGGCGGCACCGACGTGAGCCCCTCCTTCACGATCGCCACCACGACGTCGCGCGCCACGCCCGGGCCTGCGTTCTCGATCTCGCCCTTCATCGTCACCACACCCGAGCTGGTCGAGGTGCTCGGCGCGCCCGCGAACTTGAGCTCGCAGTAGCCGCTGCCGCTCACGCCGAACTCGGGACGAGGCGCGGCGCAGCCGTCCATCTCGCGGGTCAGCACCTCCTTGCCGCCGCCGTGGGCGCCGACGCCGGTCCAGCTCGCCGACACCTCGAAGGTCGCCTCCGCACCCGGCGGGATGTCCGCCGGCTGGGTGGGGACGACCTGATCGTCGACCACGAAGTCGTCCTTGGCGCCGCGGATCTGGAAGCGCACCTTGGCGCCGTGCGCCACCGCGTCGCCGGCGTTCTTCACCGTGCCCTTGAAGGTGACCTTCTTGGCGGCGTTGTCCTGCGAGCGCTGCGGCGCGCCGACGTCCTCGAGCCTGCACTTGGTGGGGCTCGCGGCGCCCTCGGCCCGCGCGCTCGGCGACGGCACCGTCAGGGCGAGCGCGGCGAGGCTCGAGGTCAGGAGCAGACGGTTCCGGGTTCGCATCGGGTCCTCCGGGCGTGGGTTCGTGGCTGCGGGGCGTCGCGGGTGCGGTCTCGGGTCAGCGCGTCGCGGTGTCCGACGGCGGGCTCGCGCCGAGCACCGGCTCGGCGGCGCTGAGCGCCGCGACCGCCGCGGGGATCCCGGCATAACACGCGGTCTGCATCAGCACCTCCACCAGCTCGTCCCGGCTCCAGCCGAGCTCGAGCGCGCCCGCCAGGTGAGCGCGGAGCTCGTCGGTGCGACCGAGGGCGGCGAGCTGGGCGACGGTGGCGAGGCTGCGGCTCTTGAGGTCGAGCCCGGGGCGCGACCAGACGTCGCCGAAGCACGCCCGCCGCACCCAGGCGAAGAAATCGGGGGCGACGCGCGCGGCGGGCGGCCCGCTGCCGCCGGAGGCGCGCTCGCCCCACAGCCGCTCCTGGATCGCCTTCCCCGCTTGCGCTCGCTCGTCGTCGGTCATCGGCTCTCCTGGTCCGGCGCTCGGGCTCGGGATGCTGGCGGGGGCACGGAGGCCCCCGCCCTACGAAAGCGGTTCCTTCGCGAGCCACTCGTCGCGGAGCTTGAACTTCTGCACCTTGCCCGCGAGCGTGCGCGGCAGCTCGCCGACCAGCTCGAGGCGCTCCGGCGTCTTCTGCCTGGCGATGCCGGCGGCGCGAAAGTGCTCGGTCATCTCGTCGAAGGTGAGCGGGTCGCGCTCGTTGCGGACCACCACGAAGGCACACACGCGCTCGCCGTAGCGCGGATCGGGCGTCGCGACCGCGGCCGCCTCCATCACCTTGGGGTGGCTGGCGAGGACTTCCTCGACCTCGCGCGCCGAGATGTTCTCGCCGCCGCGGATGATGATGTCCTTGATGCGGTCGGTGATCGTGAGACAGCCGTTCGAGTCGAGCACGCCGACGTCGCCGGTGTGGTACCAGCCGTCGGCGTCGAAGGCGGCGTTGTGGACCTCGTCGCGGTAGCCGACGCACAGGTCCGGGCCGATGGTGAGGATCTCGCCCGGCGTCCCGAGCGGCACGTCCGCGCCGCTCGCGTCCACCAGCCTGAGCCGCACGCCGAGCTGCGCGCGGCCGTCGGTGTGGGCACGCCACGCGACCGGGTCGGCCATGAACGCCTGGGTGATCGAGGGATGCTCGGTCGAGCCGTAGGAGCGAAACGAGAAGATGCCGTTCGCCGCCGCCTTCTCGATCAGGCTCGCGGGGACGCCCGCGCCGCCGCAGCCGAAGAGCCTCAGGCTCGAGAGGTCACGCGTCGCGAGGTCGGGGTGGTCGAGCAGCCCGTTCAGGAAGAACGGCGCGCCGCCCGCCTTGGTGGCGCGGTGGGTCTCGATCAGCTCGAGGCACGCCGCCGGGTCCCAGCCGTCCATCATCACGATCTTCTGGCCCATCACAGCAGCGAACAGGAAGTTCGAGATCAGCCCCGCGATGTGCCCGGCGGGGTTGGGCGAGACCATGATCTCGCGGCCCTCGACGTCGTCGGTGGACTGGACCTGGGCGCGGATCTCGGCGAGCAGCGAGTTGTGCGAGTGCAGCACGCCCTTGGGCTCGGCGGTGGTGCCGGACGTGTAGTTGGTGACGTGGACGTCGTCGGCGTGGATCTCGGGGCGCGGGAAGTCCGTGCGGCCGCGCACTTCCAGGTCCTCGAACGAGAGCGCGCCCGCGGGCGGCTCGCCGACCACGATCCACGTGAGGCCTGCGTGGCGCGCCGGATAGGCGCGGTCCGAGTAGTCGATCCCGCCCCACACCGCCGGCGACACCATCACCTTTGCGCCCGACGAGCGCAGGATGTGGTCGACCTCGGTACGACCGTAGACGTGGATGATCGGCAGCACCACCAGACCCAGCTCGACGCACGCGTGATAGAGCACGCCGGCCTCGATCCAGTTCGGCATCTGCGCGGCGACCACGTCGCCGTTGCGCAGGCCGAGGTCGTGGAGTGCGCCCGCGAGGCGCACGCCGCGGCGGTGCATCTCGCCGAGCGTGGTCTCGCCCGAGCGGAACCACGACCACACCACCACCGGCCGATCGCCCCAGCGCTCGACGGCGCGGTCGATGCGGTCGCGCACCGTCTCGGTGCCGTAGTAGCCCTCGTCGTACCAGCGCTGTGTCAGGGTGGTGCGTGTTCCTCGCATGGGGGCTCCGCCTGCGGCGCGGATCCTACGCGCGGGCTTTCGCGTCCAGCAAGAAGCCGCAGAGGGCGGCGAGCAGGAGCGCTGGCTGGTCGATCATCGGCACGTGACCGGAGCCGGGGATCTCGACGGCACGGCCTTGGGTGAGCACCTCTCGGGTCATGCGCTCGACGGTCGCCGCCGAGAGCATCGGCGAGTCGGCGCCGCGCACCACGAGCACCGGGCAGCGGATCGCGGCGAGGTCGCGCCACAGCGCGGCCTCGCCCTCTTCCGCCCAGACCTTGCGGTCGAAGCCAGCGCTGCGCTTCTCGGCCTCGGCGCCGGCGGCGGCGGACTTCGCGCTCGCGGGCTTCTCGGGACGGGGCGGACGTGGCCGCCAGAACATCGGGTCGAGCGTGGGCTCGTAGCGTCCGTCGTCGCGGCGCGCGAGCCAGTGGCGCGCGAGGCGAGCGAGGCGCTCGGGCGGCGCGCCGGGGTGGTGGCGCGCGAGGTCGGCGGCGTA
>CAYMQR010000437.1:0-4837 GCA_964392195.1 uncultured bacterium
GAGCACCATCGACGGGTTGACGCTCTTGCCCTGGGCGAGCGCCGCGACCTGGCCACGCAGCACCTTGAGCTCGCCCACGAGCTCCTGCTTGAGGTTGGTGAGCGCCGAATCCTTGTAACGGAGATCGCTCTCGAGACGCTCGATCCGGCCCGCGGCGGCGGTGGCGGTCTTGAACGCATACGCGGCCGCGGCGAGCGCGACCAGCAAAAGGAACGCGTACATGGTGGTCCTCCCCCTCGGTGAACGCGCGAAGGTAATCGCCGGCGTTTCCCGGGCGCAAACGCGCGCCGCGCCGCGCCCCGCCCGCGCCGCCGCGCCTTGTACGGCCGCCGCGCCGGGCGCTACGTTGCCCCCGGGTTTCACCGTGAACATCCGTGCCACGCGCCGCGCGATCGCCGCCCTCGCCGTGGGCCTGGCCTCGCTCGTGGCCGCCGGGCCGTCCGCCACCGCGGCGCCCCGCGGCCACGTCGCCGCCACGCTCCTCTCCGAGGCCGCGTCGATCGAGCCGGGGCGCCCGTTCTGGGTGGCGATCGAGCTGCGCCACGACCCGAGCTGGCACACCTACTGGAAGAACCCGGGCGACTCGGGCCTCGCCACCCAGATCGAGTGGTCGCTCCCGGACGGCTTCACCGCGGGCGAGATCCAGTGGCCGTTCCCCGGCCGCATCGACGACGGCCCGCTCACCAGCTACGGCTACACCGGCCGCACGCTGCTGCCGATCGAGGTCACGCCCGCCGCCGGCGCCGCGGCGGGCACCGCCAAGCTCGCCGGCCACGTGTCGTGGCTCGAGTGCGCGGACATCTGCGTCCCCGGCTCGGCGGACGTGGCGCTCGCGGTGCCGGTCGAGCCGGGCGCCGGCGCGCCGCTCGATCCGAAGCGGGCGCCGGAGTTCGCGGAGTGGCGCGCGCGGCTGCCGCTCGACGGCGCGGCGCTCGGCTACGCCTTCGCGGGCCGCTTCGACGACGCCACCCTCGAGGTCGACGTGACGCCGCCCGCGTGGCTCGACGGCGGCCCTGGCCGCGTCGAGCTCTATCCGGCGAGCGCGGAGGTGATCCAGCACGCCGCCGCGCAGCAGTGGAAAGAGGACGCCAAGCCGTTCCAGATCCGCGTGCCGCGCACCACCGCGTTCGACGGCGTGCCCACCCAGCTCGCCGGCGTGCTGGTCGCGGCGAACGGCTGGCGCGGCGCGGGCTCGGAGCGCGCGATCGCGTTCGAGATCCCGCTCGCGCGCAGCGCGGCGGCGCTGGCACCGGTCGCCGCCGGCACCAAGACCGCGGCCGCGGCCGGGCCCGCCGCCGGCGCCACGAGCGTGGCGGGCGGCGCCGCCACCCACGTGCGCGCCACCGCGCCGGAGTCCGCGGCGTCGAGCGGCGCGGCGGCCGGAGCGGCGATGAGCCTGCCCGCGGCGCTCGGCTTCGCCTTCCTCGGCGGCCTCATCCTCAACCTGATGCCGTGCGTCTTCCCGGTGCTCTCGCTCAAGGTGCTCGGCTTCGTGCAGCAGGCGCACCACCACCGCCGCGTGGCGATCGAGCACGCGCTGGTGTTCGCGGTCGGCGTGCTGGTGTCGTTCTGGGTGCTGGCGGGCGCGCTCATCGCGCTGCGCGAGGGCGGCGCGCTGCTCGGCTGGGGCTTCCAGCTCCAGTCGCCGCCGTTCGTGGTGGCGCTCGCGGCGCTCTTCTTCGCGATGGCGCTCAACCTCTTCGACGTCTACGAGATCAGCGGCGCCACGCTCACGTCGAAGGCGAGCTCGGCCTCCGCGCGCTCGGGTTGGATGGGCTCGTTCCTGAGCGGCTGCCTCGCCACGGTGGTCGCCACGCCCTGCACCGCGCCGTTCATGGGCGCGGCGCTCGGCTTCGCGCTGGCGCAGCCGGCGTGGGTGGCGCTCGCGATCTTCACGGCGCTCGGGATCGGCATGGCGCTGCCCTACGTGGTGCTGGTCAGCTCGCCGCACCTCATGCGCCTCATCCCCAAGCCCGGCGACTGGATGAACTCGGTCCGCCACGCGATGGGCTTCCTGCTCATGGCCACGGTGCTGTGGCTCGCTTGGGTGCTCGGCAAGCAGGCGGGGAACGACGCGGTCATCACGCTGCTCGGCTCGCTGTGGGTGATCGGCGTGGGGCTGTGGATCGCGGGACGCTGGGGCTCGATCGTGGCGAGCGACACCAGCCGGCTGGTGTCGCGGGTGGCCGCGGTGTTCCTGAGCGCGCTCGGGCTGTGGTTCGCGATCGCCCACATCGACCCCGAGTGCAGCGCCGCCTCGCGCGCCTCCGCCGCCTGCCAGATCCAGCCGCCGCCCGCGGTGAATGGCGCTCCACCGCCGGTCCGCGAGGGCTCGACCTCGTGGGAGCCGTGGAGCGAGGAGCGCGTCGCGAGCGCCCTCGCCGCGGGCAAGCCGGTGCTGGTCGACGCGACCGCCGCGTGGTGCCTGAGCTGCCAGGTGAACGAGAAGGTGGCGCTCTCGACCGAGGCGGTGCGCGGCGCGCTCGCCGCCAAGGGCGTCGTCACGCTGCGCGCCGACTGGACCCACCGCGACGAGAAGATCACCCGCTGGCTCGGGTCGTTCGGCCGAGCCGGCGTGCCGCTCTACGTCCTCTACGAGACCCAGCCCGGCGGTGGCGAGCCGCGGACGACCGTGCTCCCGGCCGTGCTCACGCCGCAGATCGTGCTCGACGCGCTGGCGCGTCTCGCCTGAGCCCCATCCCCTCGAAACGCCCCGCCCCCCCCCGGACCGGAAAGGCTGGCCACCCATGAACCGCATTCGACTGGGGGCGAGCGCCGCGCTGCTGGCGGCCCTCGCCCTGACTCCCCGGCTCGCGCTCGCCGACGCCGTGATCGGCAAGCCGGCGCCCGGGTTCTCGCTGCCCGACACCAACGGCAACACCGTCACCCTCGCCGCCCAGCAGGGGAAGTGGGTGGTCCTCGAGTGGACCAACCCCGAGTGCCCGTTCGTGCGCAAGCACTACGGCAAGGGCCACATGCAGAAGCTCCAGGAGACCTACGTCGCGCGCGACGTGGTGTGGCTCTCGATCGGCTCGTCGGCGCCCGGCAAGGAAGGGAACTACGCACCCGCGAAGTGGAACGAGATCCAGAAGGAGCGCAACGCCCATCCCACCGCCACGCTCCTCGACCCCGACGGCACCGTGGGACGCGCCTACGGCGCCAAGACCACGCCGCACATGTTCGTGATCGACCCCACCGGGACGCTGGTCTACCAGGGCGCGATCGACGATCATTCGTCTCCGTTCGGCGACCCGTCCGGGGCCCGCAACTACGTCGCGGCGGCCCTCGACGAGGGGATGACCGGCAAGCCGGTGACGACGGCGTCGACCAAGCCGTACGGATGCGGCGTCAAGTACTGAGCGATACCAAGCTGGAGGACGGAACGTGATCGGGTGGCTCTTCTTCTTCGGCAGCCTGCTGGGCGCCTGGTTCACCTACAACGCGTTCCGGCCGATCTACGCCCCCGCCAAGCTCGCGGTGGTGAGCTTCTTCGCCGGCTGGCTGACCAACGAGCTGGTGCTGCACCACCTCGTCTGGCAGATGGCGCTGGCGGCGATCTTCCTGGCGCTCGGCGCGCTCGAGACGCCGGCCGGGTACTTCGGGCTGGCGATCACGATGGGCTCGTGGGTGGGGCTCGCCGAGCTCTACCGCCGCGCGACCCTCGCCGAGGGCGCCGTCGAGAAGGCGCTCGTGACCGCGCTCGGCGAGAGCTACCGGACCCGGATCGACCCCGCGGTCGGCCACGACAAGGCGCCGACCATCGACTGGCGCCAGCTCGCCAACCCGTTCCCGATCCACCACCCCGAGGTGAAGCGGGTGCGCGACATCGTCTTCCGCCGCACCGCGGGCATCAACCTCAAGCTCGACGTCTACCACCGGCGCGACCTGCCAAAGGGCGCGCCGGTGCTGCTCTACATCCACGGCGGCGGGTGGGTGATCGGCAGCAAGAACGAGCAGGGCCTGCCGCTCATGCTGCACATGGCGTCACGCGGCTGGGTGTGCGTGAACGCCAACTACCGGCTCGCGCCGCACGGCACCATGCCGGAGCCGGTGATCGACCTGAAGCACGCGATCAAGTGGATCCGCGAGCACGCCGAGGAGTACGGCGGCGACCCGAGCTTCCTGGTGGTGTCGGGCGGCTCGGCGGGCGGCCACCTCGCGGCGCTGGTGGCGCTCACCGGCAACGACCCCGAGCTCCAGCCGGGGTTCGAGAACGTCGACACGCGCGTCTCCGGAGCGATCCCGATCTACGGAGTCTACGATCTGGCCGATCGCCAGGGGCTGTGGCCGCACCGCGACCTCGACAAGCTCATGGAGAGCTACGTGATGAAGGTGTCGCGGTCGGAAGCGCCGCACGCCTACGACAAGTACTCGCCCATCATGCGCATCACGGCGGACGCGCCGCCGTGCCTGGTGATCCACGGCGCGCTCGACACGCTGGTGCCGGTCGAGGACGCGCGCACGTTCGCGGAGAAGCTGCGGCGCACGTCGCGGGCGCCGGTGGCCTACGCGGAGATCCCGGGCGCGCAGCACGCGTTCGAGATCTTCCCGTCGCTGCGCGCGCTGTCGGTGATCCACGGCATCGAGCGCTTCCTCGCGTACCTGCTGAGCGAGCACAAGCGCGCGGCCGCGCAGCGGGCCGCGGCGCCGCCGCCGAGCGCGCCCCCCACGCTCACGCCCCCCGCCCCCCTCGGCCCCCCCGCGCTGGCATAGCACCGGCTCGAGCGTCTCGCCGCGGCCGCGAGGGACCGCGGCCCTCCAACGGCGGCGGCGCGCGGCCGATCCCGCGCCCGACGGTGCGTGCGCGCGCCACGCTCGGAGGGCCCGCCTCCCGGCG
>CAYMQR010000438.1:0-4821 GCA_964392195.1 uncultured bacterium
CGTGCCGGTGTGGAACACCCACCGCGAGACGCCGCAGTTCGTCGCGGGCACGCCGTGGCTCCTGCGCTCGTTCGACCAGCTCGCGTTCTATCCGGTGGAGGCGGGCGAGCTCCTCGAGCTGCGCCGCCGGGTGCGCGCCGGAACCCACGAGCTGCGCATCGAGCCGGGGCGCTTCTCGCTCGGCGAGTACCGCGCGTTCCTGGCCTCGATCGCCGCCGACGCGGCGTCGTTCAAGGCGCGCCAGCAGGCGGCCTTCGACGAGGAGCGGCAGCGCTGGCGCGAGAGCGGTGAGCTCGAGGCGGCGCGCCGCCATGCCGGCATCGTGGCCGCCGAGGCGCCCGCCGCGGAGGTCGAGGCGGGTGAGGGCTTCGAGGTGGTGTCGGCGCCGCTCGGCGCGCAGGTGTGGCGCGTGGTCGTGAAGGTGGGGCAGGGCGTGCGCGCCGGCGACGAGCTGGCGGTGCTGGAGGCGATGAAGACCGAGACCCGCGTGGTCGCGCCGTGCGACGGCCGCGTCGACCGGGTGCTCTGCAGCGAGCGCCAGATCGTCTCGCCGGGCGCGCCACTCTTCGTGGTCGAGGCGAGCTGAGCGTCGCGAGCGCGCGCGTGCCATGACCGTCGCCGGATCCATCGACGTGCCGATCGGCGACCTCGCGGCGCTCGCCGCGCGCCTCGGCTCGGGTTCGCTCACGGCGGGAGACGTCGTCGAGGCGGTGCTCGCCGCCATCGCCGCCGACCCCGCGCCGGGTGTGTGGATCCACCGCGTCGAGGCCGAGGCGCTGCGCGCGCGGGCGCGCGAGCTCGAGCGGCTCGCCGCCGGCGGCGCCGCGCGCGGGCTGCCGCTCTTCGGCGTGCCGTTCGCGGTCAAGGACAACATCGACGTGGCGGGCCTGCCCACCACCGCCGCGTGTCCCGCGTTCGAGTACACGCCCGAGGTGAGCGCGCCCGCGGTGCAGGCGCTCCTCGACGCGGGCGCGATCGTGGTGGGGAAGACCAACCTCGACCAGTTCGCCACCGGCCTGGTGGGCACGCGCTCGCCGTACGGCGTGTGCCGCAACGCGTTCGACCCCGCGTTCGTGTCGGGTGGCTCGAGCAGCGGCTCGGCCGTGGCGGTGGCGCGGCGGCTGGTGACGTTCGCCCTCGGCACCGACACGGCGGGCTCGGGCCGCGTCCCGGCGGCGTTCAACGACCTCGTCGGCTGGAAGCCCACCCGCGGCCGGATCTCCACCCGCGGCGTCGTGCCGGCCTGCCGCAGCCTGGACTGCGTGTCGGTGTTCACGACCTCGTGCGAGGACGCGGCGCGGATCCTGCCCGTGGTGGCGCGGCCCGACGCCCACGACCCGTGGTCGCGCGCCGCCACCGCGCCGTGCGAGCCGCTCGGCGCGAGCTTCCGCTTCGGCGTCCCCGCCGATCCGCCGGCGTCGCTCCTCGACGACCCGGAGAGCGTCGAGCTCTGGGAGCAGGCGGTCGCGCGCCTCGCGGCGATCGGCGGAGTGGCGGTGCCCGTCGACCTCGCGCCGTTCCTCGCCGCCGGCGCGCTGCTCTACGAGGGCGCGTGGGTGGCCGAGCGCCACGCCGCGGTGGGGCGCTTCATCGAGAGCCACCCCGCGCACGTCGACCCCGCGGTCGCCTCGATCGTGCTCGCCGGCGGGCGGCTGGCGGCGCCCGCGGTGTTCGAGACGCTGCATCGGCTGCGGGAGCTCGCGCACCGCACCGAGGCGGTGTGGCGCGACGTCGACGTGCTCGCGATCCCTACGGTGCCCGGCATCCCGCGCGTGGACGAGGTGCTCGCCGACCCGATCGCGCGCAACGCGCGCCTCGGCCGCTACACCAACTTCGTGAACCTCCTCGACCTGAGCGCGCTCGCGGTCCCCGCCGGATTCGAGCGCCGCGGGCTGCCGTTCGGGATCACGCTGGTGGCGCCGCCGTTTCGCGACGAGGCGCTGCTCGCGCTCGGCGCGCGCTTCGGCGCGGACGGCGCGGTCGAGCGCCGCGTACCGGCTGGCGTGGCCGCGCGCCAGCCGTGCCTGCTCGCGGTGGTGGGCGCGCACCTGAGCGGCGAGCCCCTCCACGGTGAGCTGGTCGCGCTCGGCGCGTGGCGCGTGTGGAGCGGGCGCACCGCGCCGAGCTACCGGCTCTACGCGCTCGCCAACACCCAGCCGCCCAAGCCGGGCCTGGTGCGCGTCGCCGCCGACGGAGTGGCGATCGAGCTCGAGGTCTACGCCCTCGACGCCGCCGCGTTCGGCACCTTCGTGCGCAACGTCCCGCAGCCGCTCGCGATCGGCAAGGTGATCCTCGCCGACGGAAGCGTGGTGCCCGGCTTCGTGTGCGAGCCCGCGGCGCTCGAGGGCGCCACCGACATCAGCGCGTGGGGCGGCTGGCGCGCCTGGCGCCGGCGCTGAGCCGCGCCGCTCCTCCGGCTCGTCTCCGCTCCGCTCGAGCGCGCTCGCGCTCCGTCACGCCGCGCGGCGGAGCGACGTGTGCGCCGCCGCCGAGCGCGATCACGCGCCGATGGTTCCATGGAGCCGGGTTTGGTGCGCCGGGACCAGACACGGCGCGACGGCCCGCGCGGGCGCGACGACTTTCGCACTGATTTCGCGACGCGCCGCGGCGGGCGAGCGCGCGGGCGCATGGCACCGGGTCTGCACAGCGGTCGAGTGGCGCGTCTCCCGCTCGACCGATCGAGCGCGACCGCCACACCCGCGATGATCCCGACCCTCTCGCCCCGCGCGCTTCGCCGGCTCTCGACGCTGGCGCTCGCGCTGCTGGTCGCGACCGCGACGGGCTCGCTCGTGCTCGAGGGCCTCGCCCCGGTCGCCGCCACCCTCGGCGTGCGCGCGAGCGCGGCGCCGCTCTCCGGCGTCCTCGCTCACGCCGGCGCGCGCGGCGACGTCCGCACCGCGGCCCTCGGCCGCGGCGCCATGGGCGCGCCGGTCGTCAGCGCTCACCCCGTCCAGTCGTCGCGCACCGTCGCCGGTGTGCACGCTCGCCGCCAGTCCCACCTCCCCGCAGGCGAGCCCTCCGCGGTCCGCGCGCCCACCCGGCGCGCGCGGCCGGTCGACGCCGCCCCGCAGCCGTCGCGCGCCTCGAGCGCCGCCGCGCCGCGCGCGCCGCCGCGCGCCTGACCGCGTCTCTTCGCCGTCCCGAACAGCAGTCCCTGGGCGCTCGGCCTCGTGGTCCGGCGGTGGAGCCGGACCGGCCGGACGTCCCTCGCCCGACCACCGGCCCGTCGCAGCGGGTGAACCCCAGGACCGTCCCGCAGAGGAGGAACCGTGAAACGGATCGAAGCGATCGTGAAGCCCTTCAAGCTGGACGAGGTGCGGGAGGTCCTCACGCAGCTCGGCGTCTCCGGCATGACCGTGTCCGAGGTGCGCGGCTTCGGCCGCCAGAAGGGGCACACGGAGACGTACCGAGGCGCGGAGTACCGGATCGACCTGATCCCCAAGGCGAAGATCGAGGTGATCGTCGCCGACGAGCGCGTCAAGGAGATCGTCACCGCGATCACCGCGGCGGCGCGCACCGGCACCATCGGCGACGGGAAGATCTTCGTGACGCCGGTCGACGAGGCGGTGCGCATCCGCACCGGCGAGACCGGCAACCAGGCGTTGTGAACCACGAGCAGCCGATCGAGGCGGGGACCGCCTCGATCCGCGAGGGAGCACCGATGAAAAGGTTCGTCTCGGTACGTTGGACGATGTTCGCGCTGCTCGCGGCCGTCGCGTTCGCGATGCTCGCGGGCGCTGCACGCGCGCAGGAGCCCGAAGCGGCGCCGCCCGCGGCGGAGGCCGCCGCGGCGCCGGCGCTACCGGCCTATTTCTCCGGCGCGAGCGCCGACCCGGCCAAGCCCACCTGGCCCGACCCCACTGGCGGCGCGGCCGGCGTGTGGGCGACGCCCGCCGGCGACGCCAAGGGGGACGCTCCGTCGTCCCTGAGCCTCACCGACCTCTACGACCGCGTGGCCCACAACCTGTTCTCGATCAACATGGTGTGGACCATGATCGCCGGCTTCCTGGTGATGTTCATGCAGGCCGGCTTCATGTACGTGGAAACCGGCCTGTGCCGCGCCAAGAACGCGGCGCACACCTCCGCCATGAACCTGATGATCTACCCGCTCGGCTGTCTCGCCTTCTGGGCGTACGGCTTCGCGATCGGGTGGGGCAACTGGTTCAACGGCCCGGTCGCGCCGGGCTGGTACTCGTCGCTCGGACCGGGCACCTCGGTGCTGAACGGCGGCATCGGGCTCGGAGCCACGGGAACGGGCGCCTTCAAGTACGGGCTGCTCGGCACCAAGGGCTTCTTCCTCAGCTCGTCGGTGGGTGACGTGAGCGTCCTGGCGCTGTTCTTCTTCATGATGGTGTTCATGGACACCACCGCGACGATCCCCACCGGGGCCATGGCCGAGCGCTGGTCGTGGAAGAACTTCACGCTCTTCGGCCTGTGGGTGGCGCTCCCCTACTGCATGTTCGCGAACTGGGTGTGGGGCGGCGGCTTCCTGGCGCAGTCCGGCCTCAACTGGGGCTTGGGCCACGGCGCCGTCGACTTCGCCGGCTCCGGCGTGGTGCACGCGATGGGCGGGTTCATCGGCCTCGCTGGCGCGATCATCATCGGTCCGCGCATCGGCAAGTTCGTGAACGGCAAGCCGCAGGCGATCCCGGCCCACGACGTCCCCGCGGTGGTCCTCGGCACGTTCATCCTGTGCTTCGGCTGGTTCGGCTTCAACCCGGGCTCGACGCTCTCCGGCACCGACCTGCGCATCAGCTACGTGATCGTGAACACGATGCTCGCCGGCATCCTGGGAGCGCTCACCTCGATGTGGACGCTGCA
>CAYMQR010000439.1:0-4819 GCA_964392195.1 uncultured bacterium
GCCGCGCTGGGGCGCGAGGTCGATCGCGCGCCGTTCGCGGCCGGATCCGCCAGGCCCGCCACCCCGAGCCCGCTCGCCGCCCGCGCTGCGCGCGCCGAGGGCGCGTCCGGGCGCGGGCCGCTCGGCGCGCTGCTCGCGTTGCTCGTCGCGATCCTGCTCAAGGGCAAGTTCGCGATCGTGTTCCTGCTCACCAAGCTCAAGTTCGTGCTGCTCGGCTTCACCAAGATCGGCACGCTGTCGTCGATGCTGCTCTCGGTGTGGGTGTACGCGACGATGTGGGGCTGGAAGTATGCGGCGGGGCTGATCGTCAGCATCTACCTGCACGAGATGGGACACGTGGCCGCGCTGTCGCGCTACGGAGTCCGCGCCACCACGCCGATGTTCGTGCCGATGGTGGGTGCCTTCGTGCGGCTGCAGCAGCCGCTCACCGACCCGGTCCAGGACGCGCGCACCGGGCTCGCCGGTCCGGTGTGGGGGCTGGCGGCGGCGGTGGTCGCGTACGCCGTCTACCATTTCACCGGTGAGCCGCTGTGGGCGGCCATCGCGGGGACGGGCGCCTTCATCAACCTCTTCAACCTGGTGCCGATCTGGGCGCTCGACGGCAGCCGCGGTTTCCGCTCGATGTCGCGCGCGCAGCGCTGGATCGCGGTCGCCGTGGCGGCGGGCGCCTTCGCGGTCACCAAGGAGGGCCTGCTCGCCGTGATCGCGGTGGTGGCGGCGGTGCGGTCGCTTCGCACCAACCCCGAGGAGGTCTCGGACTCGACCGGCACCGCGCTCTACTGCTGGCTGGTCGCGACGCTCTCGGTGCTCGCGATCGCCGCCCACGCGGGCGCGCCGCACGGGCGGTGACGGCGGCCACGTCTCGCGCGCGGCTCAGTAGCCGAACAGCGTCCGGACCTCGCCGGTGCAGGTGTTCTTCTGGGTGATCTCGTAGACGGTGCGGCCGGACGGGTCGACGTACTGGGCCTGGCGGGAGATCGTGACCCAGCTACACGACCCCGGCGAGTAGCCGCCTCGCGGCGGCGTGGTGGGTCGCGGCGTCCCCGAGCTACCGGAGTTGCGCCCGCCGCTCGAGCTCGTCCCCGAGCCGCCGCTCGTGTAGCCCCCCGCGCTGCTCCCCGACGAGCTGCTCGAGCCGCTGCCACCTCGTGGCCGCCACCAGTCGGCGTGGGCGCTCGCCGCGTCGAGGACGAGGGCGGCGGCGAGCAGCGCCGCGGCTGCGCGGCCGGCCTTGCGGGACGGCCGCGGGGTGCTCAGGTTCGCTCGAGACCGCAAGGACGCTCCCGGTTCACTCGTAGGTCACCGTGAGGGAAGGGGCCAGCGAGATGCCGAGCCCCAGGTTTCCACCGCCGTCCTCGAAGCCAAGGTCGCCACCGAACGAGTCGAGCCGGATCTGGAAGTAGGTCGAGCCGTACTCTACTTCCGTCGCGACCAGCGTGGACACGTCGAGGGTCACCGCCGCGCCCTGAGCGCCGGCGCCCAGCGAGAAGGCCACGGTGTCGTACCCCTGCACGAACGGGTCCTGGGAGTCGAGGGTGTCGCCATACGGGACCGTGCTCACGTCCAGCTCGATCGGACCTCCCGGTGACGTCCACCAGGCGTTGTTGAGGACCAGCTCGGCGTAGGTCACCCGCGCGCCGAAGGGCACCTGCGAGAGGTCGAAGCTCTCGAACGCCACCGTGCCGGCGTCCGTGGTCTGCAGGCCCTCCGAGCCGTGCACCCGGCCGTCCGGCTCGACGAAGCCGTCGAGGAAGTCGACGCCCCACGACGTGACCTGGTACGGCCCGCCCGGCGGCGGAGGCGGGGGCGTGCAGCAGTGGTCGTAGTCGTCGTCGACCCAGACGTCGCTCTCGCAGCCGCCCAGGATCGCGAGCCCCGCCACGAGAACGACCCCCGCCGCGATCCGAGCGCGATGGGACTTGCCGAGTCCGAGCCAGCCTGACGTGCGGTTCATCGTGATGATCGTCGCCCGGGCGTTGATCCGGGCGAGCTCCCTCCTGTACTGGCGCCACCGCAAGCCGGGTGCCGAACCGACGGCCCGTGCGCCGCCGGCGGGCCGTCGCCGCGCACTCCCGATGTCATGCGCGTTTCCCCCCTCGCGGCACCCCGCGGGTCCGGCGCATCCCGTGCATTCCCCCGCGCCGCTGCGCGTTTCCTTGCCGCCCGTGTCAGTGTCGCTTACACGAACCGTGGATCGGCCCTCCCGGGCCACGAGAGCGCAGCGCGTGTCCTACCGCAACCGCGTCGTCGCCTACACCGTCGCCGTGGTGCTGGTGGTGGCGGGCGCCTTCTTCGCGATCCACCGCTCGATGACCGGGCGGCTCTTCCGCACCGGCGTCGACGAGCCGTGGCACGAGCTCGCCGATGCGCTCGCGTCCGACCCGTTCGTGCAGGCGCGCTTGCTCGGCAAGCCGGGCGCCGGGGCGGGCGACGGCGCCGCGCCGATCGTCCGCTCGCTCGAGCCCGACGAGCGCATCCTCGGCTACGTGGTGGTGGACCCCGCGCGGATCGAACTCGCGCGGCGGACCCAGCGGGGCGCGCTGCCGAACGCCGCCGTGATCGACCGCATGGGCCGCGCCGGGCCCGACTCGGCCCGACTCGCGCGCGAGCTCGACCAGGCGATCGCCGACTCCCTCGCCGACGTGCCCGATCCCGAGAACCCCGAGACACGCCGGCGCGGCGACGTCACGGTGCGGGTCGGCGCGGTGGCGCTGGCGCGCCCGGTGCCGCCGCCGGCGCTCGCCCGCGCGGGCGCGCTCGCGATCTCGGTGCGGCGCGACCTGGACACGCTCTCGACGCGGGTGCTGGCGCGCTTCGGCGCGGGCCACGAGAGCGTCGAGGGCCCCACCGAGCCCGGCGAGCGGGAGGCGCTCGAGGCGCTGGTGTCGCTGAGCGGCGCGCTCACCAGCCTCGAGTCGCGGGTGCTGGTGCCGGCCAGCCTGGCGAACCCGCCTGCCGCGGCGGCACCAGCCGACGGCGGCGAGGGCGCCGCGGGGCACATGCCCGAGGCGCTCGCCGAGGCCGAGCGGTTGATCGCGGAGCTCGCCGAGATCCCGGGCTCGCTGGGCGAGCGCGTCGATCCCGCGGAGGTGCGGCGCATCACCGCGCGGATCTCCGGCTGGATCGAGGACACCGACTTCCAGCCCGGTCCCACCGCGCTGGTGGCGGCGGCGTTCGCGTCGCCGCACCTGGCGCTCTTCCAGCAGCTCGCGCGCCGCTACCTGTGGGTGAGCGCGTTCCTGGTCGCGGCGGGCGTCGGCCTCGGCGAGGCGGCGGCGCGGCGCACCACCGAGCCGCTGAGCCGGATCCAGGAGGGCATCGAGCGCTTCGCCCGCGGCGACTTCGCGCACCGCATCGACGTCGCCTCCGCGGACGTGCTCGCGTCGGTGGCCGGCGACCTCAACCAGATGGCGGAGCGGATCGCCGAGGGTGAGCGGGCGCGGCGCCTGGCGTCGATGGGGCTCTTGGTGGGCGGCGCGGCGCACGAGCTCAAGAACCCGGTCCACGCCCTCGACCAGGCGCTCGGCCTGGTCGCGAAGTACCACGCCGAGCTCGCCGCCGCCGAGCCGACCGCGACGGACGGCACCGACGGCGCGGCGCGCCGGCGTCACGAGCTCACCGAGCGCATCTCCCGGTTGCTCGCGGGCGGCGCCGAGAACGTCGAGCGGATGCGCGCGATCCTCGACGAGATCAGCGCCGTGCAGCGGGTCGCGACCGACCGCCGCGAGCCGCGCGACCTGGTCGCCGACACCCGCGCCGCGATCGACGCGCTCGGTGCGCGCTGGCGCGGTACCATCGACGTCGCGTTCGAGGCGCCCGCCGAGCTGCTCGTCGAGGCCACCGCGTCGCTCGCGCGGATCCCGCAGAACCTGGTGTCCAACGCGATCGCGGCGGTGGACGAGGCGCGGGCGGCCGGGCGAGGCTCGCGGCGCGTCGCGGTACGCTTGGGCCGGGAAGGCGAGCACGCGGTGCTGACCGTCGACGACGACGGAGCGGGAGTGAACCCAGCCGTGCGAGAGCGCATCTTCGACCTCTTCTTCACCACCCGCGAGGTGGGGCGGGGCACCGGGCTCGGGCTCTTCCTGGTGCACGAGATCGTCGCCGCCCACGGCGGCCACGTTCGCTGCGTCAGCCCGGGCCCGCTCGGCGGCGCGCGCTTCGAGGTCCGCGTGCCGCTCGCCGCGTCCGCCGGGGGGACCGCGACGTGAGCGGCGCGAGCTCGCCCGGCGAGCCCGGAGCGGTGCCCCGCGACGCGATCCTGGTGGTCGAGGACAACCGCGGCCAGCTCGACGCGATGGTGTTCACCCTCGCCGACCACGAGCTCGACGCCGGGCACGGCGTCGAGGTGCTGACCGCCACCTCGGGGCGCGAGGCGCTCGCCATCCTGGAGCGCGAGCGCGAGCGGATCGCGGTGGTGCTGACCGACCTCAAGATGCCAGGCCCTCCCGACGGCATCGGCCTCTTGAGCGAGGCGGTGCGGCTCGCGCCACGCGCGCGCCGCATCCTCGTCACGGCGTACGCGGGCGAGCTCACCCTCGCCGACGCCGTCAACGCCGGCCGCATCAACCGCCTGCTCGAGAAGGGCTACCGCGCGGAGGAGCTGGTGCGCACCGTGCGCGAGGCGCTCGACGAGCACCGCGCGCTCGAGGCGGTGATCCACGAGAACGAGCGCCTCAAGCGCGAGCGCGTCCGCACCATCGACGGCATCGTCGGCTCGAGCGCCGAGATCCGCCGCCTGCGCGACGAGACCGCGCGGGTGTCGAGGGTGGGCACCCACGTGCTGCTGCTCGGCGAGACCGGCACCGGCAAGGAGCTGGTG
>CAYMQR010000440.1:0-4816 GCA_964392195.1 uncultured bacterium
TGAGCGACGGCTCGGGGCCGACGTGGTTCGCGCGCACCGTCGACGGCGGCGCGACCTGGGAGCCGGCGCGGCCGATCTACGACCCGGGTCCGTCGAGCCAGACGCTCGGCAACGTGGTCGTCGTCCTGCCGGACGGCACGCTGGTGAACGTGTTCACGCAGATCGACACCGCGCCGGACCAGAGCCAGTCGGCGCGCTTCGCGGTGATCCGCTCCACCGACCACGGCGTCACCTGGGGTGAGCCGATCGTGGTGTCGGACGTCCAGGCCCTGGGCGCCGTCGACCCCGACACCCAGGCCGGGATCCGCGACTCGGCGGGCCTCGCGTCGGCCGCCGTGGCGCCCGACGGCGCGCTGTACCTGGTCTGGCAGGACCGCCGCGCCGGCGGCGGCCTCCACGACGGCATCGCCTTCACCTCGTCGGCGGACGGCGGCCTCACGTGGAGCGATGCGCTCGGCATCAACGCCGACACCAGCGTCACCGCGTTCACCCCGACGGTGGCGGTGAGGGCGGATGGGACGATCGGGGTGACCTACTTCGACTTCCGCGACAACACCTCGGACCCGCGCTCGCTGCCCACCAGCCTGTGGCTGATCGAGTCGGCGGACGGCGGCGCGACGTGGAGCGAGCGGCCGGTGGCCGGCCCGTTCGACATGGACCTCGCGCCCAACGCGCGCGGCCTCTTCCTCGGCGACTACCAGGGCCTCGCGAGCGACGGGGACCGCTTCTTGCCGCTCTACGCGCGCACCAACACCCGCGCGTCGAACCGCACCGACGTCTACGCGTGGGACGAGGCGGTCGCCGGCGGCGGCGCGAGGGCGTCGAGCGCGCGGCTCGCCGCCGCGGCACCGGCGGGCGCCTCCGAGCGGCAGCGGACCGCCGCGGCGCTCGAGCGGCTCATCCGCTCCCGCTTGCGGGGCGCCGAGCGCTGATCACCACTTCGCGTACTGGTCCTCGACGAAGCCACGCACGGCGCGGATCGCGATCCTCTCCCCGTCCTCGGTGCGCAGCTCGCCGCTGAAGCGGCCGAAGATCTGCTTGAAGTCGGAGGCGGCGAGGCCGAGGTCGAGACGCTCGCGGTGCTGACCCTCCGACTCGAAGGTGAGGTCGAGGCGGCCGTCGTTGCTGGTCACGCGCCACGGCTCGAGCGGGCGGTCCCAGTCGTACTCGAAGTGGCAGAGCCCGAGGCGGTGGATGCGGCCGTCGAGCCAGAAGCAGTTCTCGGTGAAGCTGGTCTCGTTCACTCCGCACGACACGTTGAGCCCGACCGGGCGGCCGTCCGCGGACTCGCCCGAGAGGCACGCCCAGTTCCAGAACGTCTCGCGGCGCATGTAGCCGGCGGAGAAGTCGTGGTGCCCGAACGAGCGGGCGGTCGCGAGGTCGAGCTCGGCGCCCTCGAAGCGGATCCGCCCGGTGACGGGCACGCCCGCGACCTTGTGCGCGTAGACCCAGCCGTTGCGCCCGATGCGGGTACAGAGCGACATCGGCTCGAAGCCGGCCGCGGTCTCGTCCATGCGCGCATCGATCGTCAGCTTCCGGCCCAGCGTGACGCGCATCGACTTGGCGCGCGGGTGATCCTCGTAGCCGAACTGGACCGAGAGCGCTCCGGAGCGCAGCCGGCTCCGTCCGGTGATCGGCGAGCGCGACAGCTCCAGACCCAATCCGAGCGGGGTGCGGACGCTCTTCTCGACCACCAGCCCGCGGCCGGGGAGGTGCAGGTAGACGAACGCGAGGCCCAGCGTGCGCAGGTTCGCGAGCGCGCAGCCGAACAGCAGCTCGTCGCTGATCACGCCGAAGTACTGGAACTGCTTGAAGCCGAGCCAGCTCGCGACCCGGCTCGCCGAGCCGCCCATCGGCGAGCGGTGCCTGTAGTCGCCGATGTTGACCTCGCGCACCGCGTCGCCGAACACGCCGAACGCGGGCCGTCCGTCGCCGCCGATGAGCCGTCCGGGAGCGGGCTGCGGTGCGGCGGTGGCGCGAGTGGCGCGAGCGGCGCTGGGCTTCGCCTTCGACGACGTGCGGGCGGGCTTGCGGGCGGCGCGGCGTGCGGCCATGACGAACCTCGGGCGAGAGCGGGCGGGGGTGGCGGACGCGCGAGGATAGCTCCTAGCCATGCCGTGGCTCGCCGGCGGTCACGCGGGAGCGCGTGGCTCGAGGGCGAGGCTCTCCGCCAGGCGCGCCAGGGCCTCGACCGCGTCACGCGAGCGCTGCCACGGCGCGACGATGAGGCGCGTGACGCCGAGCGCCCGCCATCGAGCGAGGTCGGCGGCGTCGCGGACCTCGGCGGTGACCGACACCTCGAAGCGCTCGATCGACCGCCCATGGGCCTCGAGCCGGGCGCGCAGCACCGCGAGCCGGCTCGCGGCGCTCTCGAGGTCGTGGCTCATGCCGATCCAGCCGTCGCCGAGGCGCGCGGCGCGGTCGAGCGCACGCTCGCTCTCGCCACCGATCGAGATCGGCGGCCACGGCCGCTGGACCGGCTTGGGCTCGAAGCGCACGGCGTCGAAGGCGAAGTGCTCGCCGCGGTGCGCGATCTCGGTCTCGGTCCAGAGCCGCTTGCAGACCTCGATCGCCTCGTCGACGCGCCCTCCACGGGTGGCGAAGTCGAGCCCGACGGCCCGCCACTCCTCCTCGAGCCAGCTCGCGCCGACGCCGAGCTCGGCGCGTCCGCCGGACACCACGTCCAGGGTCTGCACGGCCCGAGCGGTCACGAACGGGTGGCGCAGGCCGATGTTGAAGACGCCGGTGCCGAGGCGGATCGAGCGGGTTCGCCCCGCCAGGAACGCGAGGTAGGCGAACGCGTCGAAGACCGGCGTCCCGGGTGGGATCGGCGGGTGCGTCGCGCCCGGATGCGGCGAGCCGCTCATCGTGCTCGGCAGCACGAGGTGCTCGGGGAGCCACACCGACTCGTAGCCGAGCCGCTCGCCGGCGAGCGTGACCTCGAGGAACCGCTCGGGAGCGAGCCGTCCCAGGGCGATGCCGAGCTTCATCGAGGAGGACGCGCCGGTTCGCGGGCGAACGAGGCGCTCACCCGGCGGCGGGATCCTCGCTCAGCGCGGCGCGCGCGTCGAGCAGCGCGGCCCGGAAGGCGGCGGCGTCGGGCCGATCGGCGGCCCGCTTCGCCATCGCCGACTCGATGGCGCCGACCAGCTGCGCGGGGACGTCCGGCCTCAGCGACGGGAGCGGCGGCGGGGCCTCGCGCAGGTGCAGCAGGGCGAGCGCGATCGGGTCGTAGTCCTCGAGCACGAACGGAGCCCGCCCGGCGAGGAGCTGGTAGAGCACGACACCCAGCGAGTAGACGTCCGCGCGGCCGTCGCACGGCTCGCTCAGGAAGCGCTCCGGGGCCATGTACGTGGGAGTACCGACCCAGCCGTCGAGGGTGAGGCGGGCGGAGCCGGCGGTCAGCTCGGCGATCCCGAAGTCGAGGAGCTTGACCTGCTCCCGCCCGCGCCGGTTGGCGAGGAAGATGTTCGACGGCTTGACGTCGCGGTGCACGATGCCGAGCCCGTGCGCGGCCTCGAGCGCGTCGCACACCGGCAGCACGATGTCGAGGCAGCGCGCCAGCGGCAGCCGGTCGCCGGCCGAGGCCACCTCGTCGAGCGACACTCCCTCGAGCAGCTCCATCACCAGGTACGCGGTGCTCTCGCCCTCGATGCCGAAGTCGAGGACCGCCACCGCGTTGGGATGGCGCAGCGCCCACGCCGCCTGCGCCTCGCGCTGGAAGCGCGCGCGGCCCTCGGCGCGGCGGGCATGCTCGGGGTGGATGAGCTTGACCGCGACCTCGTCCTCGAGGATGAGGTGGCGGGCGCGGTAGACGACGCCGAAGGTGCCGGTGCCGATGACGTCGCCCAGCTCGTAGCGCTCGGCGAGGACGGCGCCACCGCCGCCGCCCGGGGCGATGCCCCGGGCGGTCTCGCGCACGCGCATGTGGGCGCTCACCCGCGCGGCGCACACGTCGAGGTCGAGCGGCTTGGTGACGAAGTCGCTGGCGCCGATCTGGAACGCCTCGAACATCGGTCCGCGGGCGTCCGGGGGCGCCTGGACGATGACCGGCAGCTCGAGCGCGTTGCGCCGCATCCGGATCTTGCGCAGCACCTCGAGCCCGGACATGTCGGGAAGGTCGAGCTCGAGCAGCACGAGGTCGGTGCCGTCCTCGGCCAGGGTCCTGAGCGCGCTCTGGCCGGTGGAGGCGAACTCGACGGTGACGCCCATCGGGCCGAGCCGCGAGGCCAGCTCGCGCGCGACCGTCGGCTCCTCGGTGACGATCAGCACCGAGCGGGTGGTCGGGGGTCGGTTCACGGGGTGGCTCGGTCTTCGTGGACGCCGGCGGGGGCCCTCTCCCCAAGAGCAAGAGGAGTGCCAGCGCAGGAGATCAGGCCGAACGCCGTAAGGTGCCAACCTCGCAGGGGATCTTGGCGAGCAACGTGAGGGCGGGTGGTCGGGGGCCGTACGCGCCCCGGACGGCGCGTTCGGGTTCCGTACAGCGGGTGGCGGCGGGTACCTTCGCGAAATGCGGCAGGCGAGAGGGGGAAAGTGCTGATGCGGCTGCCCGATCAGGGGGCCGACGTCACCGAGGTCGCGGTGCCGTGGTGGCTGCTCACGCGCGGGGCATGCCAGCCATTCGTCGGCGCGATGGCGGGGGATGCCCACCTGTTCGCGCGGCGGCGGATCACCGGGCTCGGCTGACGTCTCGAACCTCCCGGTCGCGACGAGGGCCAACGGAGATTTCGGGGCCGCGCGAGCGGCGCCTTAGCCCGCACTATTCACGACGCCTTCTACTGCGGGCGCCGATCGTCGGCATCTGCGGGCTGACTTT
>CAYMQR010000441.1:0-4813 GCA_964392195.1 uncultured bacterium
GGGGCTGTTCCAGCCCCCCGCCCGCGCGAAGTGAATTCGCGCGGGTCCCACCCCCAAGTCACTCGCTTCGCTCGTGGCGTGCCGCTGGCACGCGCCAGTTGTCGGATCCCCTCGTTCCGCGATCCGGGATTCCGCTCAGGGGCTGTTCCAGCTCACCCTGGAGGGCCGCGGTCCCTCGCGGCCGGGGAGCGCCCCGTGGTGATCGGCCGAGCGCGTCCCGGCGGGCTCGCGCCCGCCGCTACACCTGCGGTGCTTCGGCGCGTCGCGCTCCGGCGCCACGTCGCCGATCGTGGGGCTTCTCGCTCTGGAGGGCCGCGGTCCCTCGCGGCCGGGGAGCGCCCCGTGGTGATCGGCCGAGCGCGTCCCGGCGGGCTCGCGCCCGCCGCTACACCTGCGGTGCCTCGCACCGCCGATTCGCTCGATTGCTGGAGGACGCCCTTCCTGAACGAAACGCACCAGTGCGTGCGCTCGCCCGGACGCGGGGGTGCGCCCGGCGCTGCGCGGACGAGGCGACCGCACGGGTGCCACCCACCTCGCACGAAGGGTGGCGCGGGGTGGCGGAGGGCCGGAATCACGGGCCAAATCGGCCCCGTCGCGGGCGCGGCGGCTCGGACACGCCGTCTTCCCGCGATCGGCACGGCGGTTGCCTTGGGGACGTGGCGCACAACGAACGGACGGCGGGCAGCGCGTCTCCAATCGCCGCGACCCGCGTCCGCTCCCAACCCGAGGCGCGCCACTCGCCTCGACGGAGGATCCTCCATGAACCGTTTCCTCGCTCGCGTTCTCGCCGCGGCCGGCTGCACGGCCGTGCTCCTCGCCTCGATCCCGGCCCACGCGGTCACTCCGACCGCCCAGCCCGCGTCCACCGAGAAGGTCGCGGTCGTCGACCTCAACCACGCGAGCGCCGCCGAGCTCGAGGGGCTGCCCGGGATCGGCCCGTCGCGCGCCCAGGCGATCGTGAAGTACCGCACCGAGAAGGGCGGCTTCTCGGCGGCGAGCGAGATCACCGAGATCAAGGGCATCGGACCCTCGCTGGCGAAGCGCCTCGAGCCGATGCTCACGGTCACGCCCGTCAAGAAGTGAGCCCGCCCGGCTCGCGCGGCACGGCCGTGAGGCCGCTGCCGCGCGGGTCGTGCTCTCGCCCTCGCGCCGCCTGCGCGTGGCGTGCCCTGCGCTATGATCCGGCGCTCCGCTCGGTGGCTCGTTCCGGACGAGCCCGTGATGCGGGCTTCTCCTCATGGCGGATCCGAGATCGCGCGTCTGCGTGGTGGGGCCGACCTACCCGTTCCGGGGCGGGATCGCGCACCACACCACGCTGCTCGCGCGCGAGCTCGAGAAGGACCACGAGGTGCTGCTGGTGTCGTTCGCGAGGCAGTACCCGAGCTGGGCGCTGCCGAGCGGCACCGACCTCGACCCGTCCAGCCAGCCGCTGCGCTCCGCCGCCGAGTTCATCCTCGATCCGTTCGATCCGCCGAGCTGGTCGCGGACCGCCCGCCGCATCCGCGAATGGCGCCCCGACTGGGTGGCGCTGCCGTGGTGGATCCCGGTGTGGGCGCCCGCCTACGCGTTCCTCGGCCGCGCGCTGTCGCGCCGCGGCGGCGCGGCGGCGCCGCCGCGCCTCGTGTGCATCTGCCACAACACCCGCCCTCACGACCGCACCCGGCTCGGTGGCTTCGCGGACCGCATGGCGCTGCGCTTCGCGCTGCGCGCGGTCGACGCCTTCGTGGTGCACGCCACCAGCGAGGCGGAGCGGCTCAGGCGCGCCTTCCCGGCGCGCGAGATCCGCCGCGTCCCGATGCCCGACTTCGGCGAGCTCGCCGTAACCGCACCCGCGCGGCTGCCGGTCGAGCTGCCGGGAGACGTGCCGGTGCTGCTCTTCTGCGGCTTCGTCCGTCCCTACAAGGGGCTCGACGTGCTGATCGACGCGCTGCCCGCGGTGCTCGCGCGCGAGCGCGTGCACCTGGTGATCGTGGGGGAGTTCTGGCAGAGCGAGGCCCGCTATCGCGAGCGGATCGCCCGACTCGGCGTGACGGACGCCGTGACCGTGGTCCCCGGTTACGTGCCCGACGAGGTGCTGGTCTCGTTCATGCGCGCCGCGAACGTGGTGGTGCTGCCGTACCGCCGCGCCACCCAGAGCGCGGTGGTCCAGCTCGCGTTCGGCGTGGGACGGCCGGCGATCGTGACCTCGGTCGGCGGCCTGCCCGACGCGGTCGAGCACGGCGTCAACGGCCTGCTGGTGCCGCCCGAGGATCCCGCCGCGCTCGCGGAGGCGATCGTCACGTTCGTCCGCGATGGCCTGGGCCCGCGCTTCGAGGCCAACATCCGGGCGCGATCCACGCCGCATGCGTGGCGGGGGCTGGCGCGTTGCCTGGAGGACCTCGGCGCCGCGCCGCCGCGCTCGTCGCCGCCACCCGCAGCCTCCACGCCGAGCAGCCGATGACCGAGATCGTTCCGTGCCTGGCGTGTGGCAGTCCGCGGGCGAGCCGCGAGCTCCACCTCGAGCGTTTCCTCGAGCTCGCCGAGCCGCTCCGTCTCGCGCGCTGCCTCGATTGCGGTTTCCGCTACCAGAGCCCGCGCTCGAGCCTCGACGAGCTCGAGGCGCGCTACCTCGCGAGCGACTTCTACGGCGCGGCGCATCCCGTGCGCGCGGCGCACCACGACGAGTTCTACGCGCGCCGCTACCGGATGCTGGCGCGCCACGTGCCGCGTCCCGGAAGGCTGCTCGGCATCGCCTGCCTCGACGGCGGCTATCAGTACGCACCGCTCGCCGCGCTGGGGTGGCGCGTGGAGGCGTTCGAGTTCATCGGCGCGCTCGCCGACGAGTGCCGGCGCGTGGCGCGGGCCGAGGTGCGGGTCTCGCGCGGCTGGGATCCGTCGTGTCTGGAGGGCGAGCCGTTCGACGCGGCCGCCAGCATCTCGCTCGAGCACGTGCCCGACCCCCGCGGGCTGCTGGCGCGTGTGCGCCGGCTGGTCCGCGACGGCGCCCCGCTCGTCCTCGACGTCCCGTACCAGCTCGGCTCGTTCAAGGACCTCGCCAAACGCCCCCTCAAGCGCGTGCTGGGACGGGGCTTCCACCCGCTCTTCAAGCGCCACGACAACGAGTTCCACCTGTCGTTCTTCGATCCGGCGCGGCTCAGGAAGATGCTCGCGGAGACCGGCTGGCGGGTGGTCCACTTCGACACCTACCAGCCCCGCCATCCGCTCTATCTCTCGAACCCGCGAGCGCGCTGGCTGCAAGAGTCGATCTACCGCGTGGGCGGCTGGTTCGAGCGCGGACCGAGCATGGAGGTCGTTGCCCTCGCCGACGGCCGCTCCACGAGCTGAGCGTCGGGGGGGGGGTCGCCGTGCGCGTCGCGATCGTGATCCAGCACCTGTGGCCCGACCCGGGCGGCGCCGAGATCCAGGCGTGGATGCTGGCGCGCGCGCTCGCGGCGCGGCTCGGCGCGTGTGATGCCGTCACCAGCCGCCACGACCCGGCGCGGTCCCGCGAGGAGCGGGTCGACGGGGTGCGGATCGTGCGGCTCGAGTCCACGCGTTCCGCGTTCGCGCGGAGGCTCGTGAACGGCGCCTCTTCGTTCGCGTATTTCCTCCGTCACGCCCGCGACTACGACGTCGTCTACGGTCACTGCCTGTCGCTCTTCGTGCTGGGCGCCCTGGCCGCGGCGCGGCTGCGGGGCCGCCCGGTGGTGCTCAAGCCGTGCACCGTGGGAGCGTGCGGCGACGTCGCGAAGGTGTGTGGCCGTGCCGGCGGCTCGGTGCTGTGGCGGCTCTTCGCGCGCGCCGACGCCTTCTTCGTCGAGTCGAGCGGCGCGGCGCTCGATCTCACGCGCGCCGGCATCGACGAGCGCCGGATCCTCGTGGTTCCGAACCTGCCGAGCCGACCCGGGCTCGCGAGCGGCCGGATCGCCGCGGATCCGGCGGTTCGCGCCGCGCGCCGTGTCGAGATGCGCCGCGCCCTCGGTCTACCCGAGCGCCTCACCATCCTGTTCGCGGGGCGGCTCGTCCCGGGCAAGGGCCTCGACGTGCTGATGCCGGCCTTCGAGGCGCTCGCGCGCGACGTCGACGCGTCGCTGGTCGTGGTGGGTGACGGCCCGGAGCGCGCGACGCTCGGCGCCTGGATCGAGCGCGCCGGGCTCGGGGAGCGGGTCCGCCTGGTCGGCTGGCAGGCGGACCCCGATCGCTACTTCGAGGCGAGCGAGGTGCTCGCCCACGCCTCGCGGAGCGAGGCGTTCGCCAACGTGCTCCTCGAGGCGATGACCGCCGGGCTCGCGATCGTGACGCCGCCGGTGGGGCTCGCCCCCGATCACCTGGCCGACGGGGAGAGCGCGCTGTTCGTGCCGATCGGCGACGCGTCCGCGCTCCACCACGCGCTCGCGCGGCTCGCCGTCGACGAGGAGCTCCGCGTCCGGCTCGGCTCCGCGGCCAAGCGCGTCGCGGACGAGCGCTTCGACGCCGGGCGCAGCCTCGATCGGTGCATCGCGGAGCTCGAGCGGGTCGCCGCTCAGGGCACCTCCGGCAGCGCCTCGACGGGCCACAGCGCGAGCCGCTTGTCCTCGTAGCCCGCCTCGTCGAGCGGCTCCGCCCACGACCGCGCGGGCGCGGGGAGCGCGAACGGCGGCTTCTCGAGGTCGATCGGGCGCCAGTCGCCGCTCACGATGTCGGGGTTGCGGCGATGGCCGCCGCAGAACGTGGTGGTGAGCAGCCAGCGCGCGCCGCTCGCGCGCACGTTGGCGAGCGCCGCGCTCGCGTCGGCGTGGGAGAGATGCGTCAGCGCGTCGCGGCACAACACGAGGTCGGCGCGCGGCAGCGGGTC
>CAYMQR010000442.1:0-4797 GCA_964392195.1 uncultured bacterium
CGAGCAGGCGGTCCTCGAGATCCGGGTGATGGACGCGCACGATCTCGCGCATGAGGTCCGGGCTGGGGAACTCGATGAAGTGGAAGACGCACCGGCGCAGGAAGGCGTCCGGCAGCTCCTTCTCGTTGTTGGAGGTGATCACCACCAGCGGCCGGTGCCGCGCGGCGACCTCGCGGTTGGTCTCGTGGATCGTGAACCGCATCAGGTCGAGCTCGTTGAGCAGGTCGTTCGGGAACTCGAGGTCCGCCTTGTCGACCTCGTCGATCAAGAGCACCACCTGCGAGTCCGACGAGAACGCCTCGCCGAGCGGACCGAGCTTGATGTAGTGCTCGATGTCGCGGACGTCATGGTCGCCGAAGCGGCTGTCGTGGAGGCGCGCGACGGTGTCGTAGACGTAGAGCCCGTCCTGCGCCTTGGTCGTCGACTTCACGTGCCAGCGGATGAGCCGGAGCCCGATCGCCTCGGCGACGTGGCCCGCGAGCACGGTCTTGCCGGTGCCCGGCTCGCCCTTGAGCAAGAGCGGCCGCTCGAGGCAGAGCGCCAGGTTGACGGCCTCGCGCAGGCCGTCGGACACGACGTAGCCGGTCGCGCGCTCGAAACGGTTGAACGCCTTGCTGGACATGGAAGGGGCCTCGCTGGTCACCGCGCAAAGGTCGGCGCCGGAACGCGCCCGAGTATACCGAACGCCGCCCCGGCAGCCGACCGGGCACCGACGCTGGCGAGACCGCTGCCGCGGCTCAGAGGTTCCAGGCGACCGACACGCGCCCGTACACGCCCGTGGCCTCGAGCGTGAGCGGCCCGCTGCCGGGAGCGTGGCCCACCTCGGCCGGGAAGGTCACCAGGTAGAGCCGGCTCCAGGTGTCGTGGAACGGGAAGAAGCGCCGGTCCGGCGAGCGATCCTCGATGCGCGCGATCCTCGACGGCCGCCAGCGGCCGCCCTGCGGGTCGATGAGCATGAGGTTCCAGAACGGAGTCTTCGCCTCGAGGGCCAGCTCCTTGTCGGTGGGAGCGGCGACGGCCACCACCACGTCGACACCGCCGGGAACCGGCGAGGGAAGCACCGGCGAGGCGGCCTCGGGCGGAAGTGCCAAGAGGCTGCGCGCCTCCTGATCGAGCACGCTGCGGAACGGGTCAGACATGAGCACTGCGGACATGCCGAGGCGCAGCGTGAGGTCCTCGGGGACCTCGGCGGTGCGGGTCCAGCGATCGAGGGCGGCGACGTAGGTGTCCGAGAGCGGATCGTGGCCCCAGAAGCGGAAGCGCTCGAGCCGCGGAGAGCCGCAGCCGGCGAGCAAGGCGGCCACGAGCAGGGTCGCGCACGCCATGCGCCCGCGGAGCGCCGCGCCGGCGTGGGCTCGCGTCGTCACGGAGGCGCGACCGGCAGCTCGCGCTGCGCGGTGAAGAGCGGGAGCTGGATGGCGCTCGGCTCGCCGACCGCCACCGGGTATCGCCCGGTGAAGCACGCGTCGCAGTAGCCGTCGTGGTTGCCGGCCGCGTCGCGCAGGCCGTCGAGGCTCAGGTAGGCGAGGGAGTCCGCGCCGAGGTAGGCGCGGATCTCCTCGACCGACTGCTTGGACGCGATCAGCTCCTCGCGGTTCGGCGTGTCGACGCCGTAGTAGCAGGAGCCGATCGTGGGCGGGGAGCTGATGCGCATGTGCACCTCCAGCGCGCCCGCCTTGCGGAAGAGGTGCACCAGCTTGCGGCTGGTGGTGCCGCGCACGATCGAGTCGTCGACCACGACCACGCGCTGCCCGCGCAGCACCTCGTGCACGGGGCTGAGCTTGAGCCGCACGCCGAAGTGGCGGATCGAGTCGCGCGGCTCGATGAAGGTCCGGCCGACGTAGTGGCTGCGGATGAGCCCGGTCTGGTATGGGATCCCGGCGACCTCGGAGAACCCGATCGCCGCCGGCACACCGGAGTCGGGAACCGGCACGATCACGTCCGCCTCGACCGGCGCCTCGCGCGCCAGGATCCGTCCCATCTCGCGGCGCACCACGTAGACGTTGCGGTGGTAGACGAGGCTGTCGGGGCGCGCGAAGTAGACATACTCGAAGACGCACCGCGAGGTGGGCGTGGAGCGGCCCCACGGGAAGTACGACTTGAGCCCGTCGCGGGTGATCTCGATGACCTCGCCGGGCTCGACCTCGCGCAGGTAGTCGGCGTCGACGAGCCGGAACGCGCAGGTCTCGGACGCCACCACGTACGCGTCCTTGACCTTGCCGAGGACCAGCGGCCGGAAGCCGTGCGGGTCGCGAACGGCGATCAGCGACTCGTCCGTCATCACCACCAGGCTGTACGCACCCCTCACCTGGCCGAGCGCCTCGATGATGCGGTCGGTGGCGGAGGTCTGCTTCGACTGGATGGCGAGGTAGAGGATGACCTCGGTGTCGCTGGTGCCGCGGAACAGCGCGCCTCGCGACTCCAGGTCACCCTTGAGCTGCTCGGCGTTGAGGAGGTTGCCGTTGTGGGCCAGCGCGATGTGCCCGCCGGCGTAGTTACCGAAGAACGGCTGGATGTTGTCGGGGGTGGACGAGCCGGTGGTCGAGTAGCGCACGTGGCCGATGGCGCCGTGGCCCTTGAGGTCGTCGAGGGTGTTGCCGTCGAAGACGTCCTGCACCAGCCCCATCGCGAGCCGCGAGCGCAGCCGCTCGCCGTCAGTGGTGACGATGCCCGCGGACTCCTGCCCGCGGTGCTGCAACGCGTGCAGTCCGAGGTACGTCAGGTGCGAAGCATCGGGATGGGGGAAGATGCCGAAAACACCGCACTCTTCGCGCCAGTGTCGCTCCCGGACGACGCTCCCCGAGCCCGGAAACACGTCGTCACTCGGAACCGCGGGTCCGTCGATCATTCGCTCCTACCGGGTTCTTTGGGGGTCGGTGCGGAACAACCGCTGGCAGTATACCCGCCGGAGCTCGACGCCTGCACGGCCGAGTTCGAGCCCGGAACGGCACCCGGGTCAGGACCCCGTGATGGCGCGCAGGCCGCCTTCGTGGACGTCGCGGAGGGTGGCGATGGAGAGGCGGAACAGCCCCTTCCACTCGAGCGAGTCGCCCCCCACCTTGCCGAGCCTGCGGAACGGCAGGCCCAGGGCCGCGGCGCCCTTCGCGATCCTCTTCGCCCCCGCGGCGGTCGCGGTCGCGATCACGCGCCCGGGCGCCTCGCCGAACAAGAGCGAGTCGACGCGGTCGATCGGGTCGAGCTTGATCTGCGCCCCGGCGCCCGAGCCCAGCAGGCAGCACTCGGCGAGGGCCACGGCGAGCCCACCCTCGGAGACGTCGTGCGCGCTCTTGAGCGAGCCGTCGGCGAACCCCTTGCGGAGCATGTCTCCGAGCGCCTTCTCGCGCTCCAGGTCCACCTTCGGGATGCGCCCGCCGAGCTTGCCGTGCAGCACGTGCAGCCACTCGCTGCCCGCCAGCGACCCGGTGGCCTCGCCGAGCAGCAGCACGTGGTCGCCCTCGTCCTGGAAGCCCGCTCGGCCCACGTGGGCGACGTCGTCGATGAGCCCCACCAGGCCGACCGTCGGCGTGGGCAGGATCCCCTTCCCCTCGGTCTCGTTGTAGAGGCTCACGTTGCCGCTGATCACCGGGATGCCGAGGGCCCGGCACGCCCGCCCGATCCCCGCCACCGCGCGCTCGAACTGCCACATCACCTCGGGCTTCTCGGGGTTGCCGAAGTTCAGGCAGTCGGTGATAGCGAGCGGCGCGGCGCCGACGCACGCGACGTTGCGTGCGGCCTCGGCCACCGCCTGCGCCGCGCCCTCCTCGGGGTCGAGGGCGACCAGCCGCGGGTTCACGTCCGAGGTCATCGCCAGCGCCTTGCGGGTGCCCTTGATCCGCACCACGGCGGCGTCCCCACCCGGTCCGCGCACGGTGTTGGTCTGGACGTGATGGTCGTACTGGGTCCACACCCAGCGCCGCGAGCACAGGTTGGGCGAGCCCAGCAGCTTGACCAGCGTGTCGGCAGGCGAGCCGCCCGCGTCGAGCGCCGCCAGGTCGAGGTCGTGCATCTCGCGGAGGTTGGCGGGCTCGGCGCGCGGGCGATCGTAGAGCGGTGCGCCGCTGGTGAGCGGGTTGACCGGCAGGTCGACGACCACCTGGCCCTTGTGGGTGACCACCACGCGGTCACCGGCCGTCACCTCGCCGACGACGGCGCACTGCAGGTCCCACTTCTCGAAGATCTGGCGGAGCGCGTCCTCGTGGCCCTTCTGGGCGACGAGCAGCATCCGCTCCTGGCTCTCCGAGAGCATCATCTCGTACGGCACCATGCCGTCCTCTCGGAGCGGCACGCGGTCGAGGTCGAGGAGGATGCCGGTCTCGCCGCGGTCTGCCATCTCGACGGTCGAGCAGGTGAGGCCGGCGGCGCCCATGTCCTGGATGCCGACGATGTGGTCACCCTTCATCGCCTCCAGGCACGCCTCGAGGAGCAGCTTCTCGGTGAAGGGATCGCCCACCTGCACCGTGGGGCGCTTCTCCTCGGTCTGCTGGTCGAACTCCCCCGACGCCATGGTGGCGCCGTGGATGCCGTCGCGGCCGGTGCGGGAGCCCACGTACATGACCGGGTTTCCGACGCCGGACGCCTGGCCGAGGAAGATCTTCTCCTCCGGCACGAGGCCCACGGTCATGGCGTTCACGAGGATGTTGCCATTGTAGGCGGGGTTGAAGCGCAGCTCGCCGCCCACCGTCGGCACGCCCATGCAGTTGCCGTAGCCGCCGATGCCCGCGACCACGCCGCCGAGCAGGTAGCGGGTCCTGGGATGGTCGGGCGCGCCGAACGAGAGCGAGTTCAGGTTCGGGATGG
>CAYMQR010000443.1:0-4782 GCA_964392195.1 uncultured bacterium
GATCGAGCCGCTCGCCGCCGAGGCGTTCGCGTCGCACCGTGCCTACCTGTGGGCGGTGGCGTACCGGATGCTCGGCAGCGCGGCGGACGCCGACGACGCGCTGCAGGACGCGCTCGACCGCGCCCTCGAGCGTCCGCCGGCGCGGCTCGACGAGCCGCTCCGGCCGTGGCTCACGCGCGTGCTCGTGAACGTCGCGCGCGACCGGCTGCGAGCGCGCAAGCGCCGCGGTTACGTGGGGCCGTGGCTGCCGTCGCCGGTCGAGTCCGGGCCGGCGCCGGACGAGCTCCCCGCCCCGCCCGAGCTCTCGCCGGGCGCGCGCTACGACCTGCGCGAGAGCGCGTCGTTCGCGTTCCTGCTCGCGCTCGAGGCGCTCACACCCAACCAGCGCGCGGTGCTGCTGATGCGCGAAGTCCTCGACGCCTCGCTCGAGGAGACCGCGGACGCGCTGAGCTTGAGCGTCGCGAACGTGAAGGTCCAGCACCACCGCGCCCGCAAGCGCCTCGAGTCCTACGAGCGCTCGCGGGTGCGCACCACCGCGGTGGCGGCGCAGGACGTGCTGGCGCGCTTCATGACCTGCCTCGCCACCGACGACGTCGCGGGCCTCGAGGTGCTGCTCGCCGGCGACGTGCGGCTCCTGAGCGACGGCGGCGGCGAGTTCCACGCCGCGCGCGTGCCGGTCGAGGGCGCCACCAAGGTGATCACCTTCCTGCGCAACGTGCTCCGGATGTGGCCGGAGGACACGCGCTACGAGATCCGCTGGATCAACGGCGCGCCGGCGATCTTCGGCGAAGCCGAGCGCGTCCGTGCCGGCGATCCCGCCCGCTTCGTGACCCGCCTCGAAGTGGGGGACGACGGCCGCATCCGCGAGATCCACACCATCCTCGCGACGGCCAAGCTCACGGCGGTCTACCGACCGACGGCGACCGAGGGGTAGACTCGACCGCGGAGGACAGGACGATGCCTTCCCCGAACAGCGACATCCAGCCGCGCAGCCACGTCACCGTCGAGGACATCTTCGCGATGGAGGACGACAAGCGCTACGAGGTGATCGGAGGAGAGATCTACATGGTGCCGCCGCCTGGGTCGTCGCATCAGGAGTTGTCTGCAACGCTCCTTGCTCTGCTGCTCCAGCACGTGCGCGGCCATGGCCTCGGCTGGATCGTTGCCTCCCCGGTAGCGTTGATCCTGGCCGAGGACGACTATGTCGAACCCGACATCGTGTTCGTGGCCGAGGCTCGGATCGGCATCGTCACCGCGCGCGGCATCGAAGGCGTGCCCGACCTCGTCGTCGAGATCCAGTCGAAGTCACACGCCTCGCGCCGCCGCGATCAGATCGCCAAGTACGCGCTCTACGAGCGCCATGGGATTCCCCACTACTGGATCGTCGACCCCATCGACCGGACCCTGGTCGCGCACACCCTCCGCGACGGGCGGTACGTCCGAGAGGCCTCGCTCGAGAACCAAGACGTATTCCGCCCCGCGCTCTTCCCGGACCTCGAGATCCCGCTCGCCTCGATCTGGCCCCGGCTGGGCGGGTAACGCGCCGCTCGAGCCGGCGCGTTACCGGTACCAGCGCAGGCTGAGCATTCCCTCGTAGGCGCCGCGCAGCTTGGTGGCCTCGGCGCGCAGCTCGAGGTCGTGGGTGAGCGAGAGCGAGGTGGCACCCAGGAGGCGGTAGTTCACGCCGTCCTCGCCGCCGTCGTCGAAGGAATCGGGCGTCGCGACGCCGAGGAACGGGTAGAGGTAGCCCGCCTCGAGCTGGACCCGCCACGCCGAGAGCGGCGTGAGCAGCGCGCCGAGCGACGCGCCGGCCTGGATCCGGTAGGCGTCCCGGAACGGCGCGCCCGCGCCCACGTCCAGATCGGCGAAGCCGTAGGTGAAGCCCGGCACCCAGCGCTCCCAGCCGAGCGCGAGGCCGGCGCCGCCCGAGAGGCTGCCGAAGACGCAGTCCCAGCCCGCGCAGGCGTCCTCGCGGACCCGGTCGAGGCCGACGTAGACGTGCCACGAGGGCCGGATCACCCACGGGTCCACCGGCGCGAGCGACACGATCCGCGCCAGGAACGCGCGCTCCAGCTCGAACGCCGGCGCCTCCTGACCGAAGAGCCGCGCTTCCAGCCCGAACATCTCGATCTGGTTGCCGGGCATGTAGCCGGCGGCCGGATCGAGGAGGTCGTGGAGCGCGCCCCGCACCGCGAGGTCCGCGAAGCCGCCGCGCGTGCCGTAGCCGCCGCCGAGGGTGATCGCCGCCGAGCCGTGGCTCGACTCGGGTGTGGGCGGCACCGGCACCTCGGCGGGCTGGGCCGTGAACGCGAGCTGGCCGCGCGCCATCAGCAGCTCGCGCTCGCGCCCCTTGGCGGCGGTCATCGGCGACGCCTCGGCGCGGTAGCGCACCAGCTCGTACGCGGTGTCGAGGATCGCAGCGCGGCGCGTGGACTCGGCCGCCTCCAGCAGCGCGCGCGGCTCGCCGCCCTCCGGATCGGCGAGCCGCTCGGCGAGCGTGACCTCGCTCGCCGCGAGCGTCTCGCGGCGCGCGACCATGCCGCGGAAGCGCGACGGCCGGAAGCGCGTCGACACCACCAGGCCCGCCCGCTCCACGATCGCCTTGACCGTGTCGCCCGGGATCACCCACTTCTGGAACTCGTCGGTGAGGTGCAGCGACGGGTCGGCGACGTCGAGCACCGCGAGCAGGTGATAGGAGCAGTTCTCGCTCAGGTAGTAGTAGTCGAACCACGCGTGGCCGAGCTCCCACAGGTGCTCGACCAGACGCGCGACCCGCGCTGGCTCGAGTCCGAGCCGGTACTCCCATATGTCGCGGTCCTCCATGTCGGCGTACTCCTGGACCTTCAGGTAGTACGGCATGGTCGCGAAGTAGCCCGGGAAGCCGCCGCCGAGGCCCATGAAGGTGTAGAGGATCGGGTTCTCGGTGGTGGGCAGCGCGGCGTAGTTGACCGCGTAGGCGAGCAGGTCGGCGGCGTCGCCCTCGCGCGCGCGGTTCAGCCGCACCAGGGTGTGGCCGAACATCGACGACGGCCCGTTCGGGTAGGCCGAGGCGAAGATGATCGTCGCGGACTCGGCGCCGATCGCGGCGCGCCAGTGGTCGAAGCGCTCGCACGGCGCGCGCGGCAGGAGCGCCGGGTCGAAGTGGAGGCGCTCGCCGAGCCACGCGAAGCGCGCCGGGAAGCGGCAGCGCGCCGGCTCGTGCCCGCCCTCGGACGACTGGTCGAGGTCGAGCGCCTCCGCGACGAACGCCGCGAGTGTGGCGTCGAGCTCGGCGGCGGGGTCGATCTTGCCGTCGGCGGCCAGGAAGAACTCCGCCGCGTCGACCTCGCTGGTCACGCCGGACGAGAGCCGGTTGTCGCGGTAGTGGCCGAGCACCATCCACTCCCGCGAGGCGGCGAGGTTCGCGGCGTGGGCGCGCTCGACCAGCGCGGAGGTGTAGTCCGCTCCGGCTGCGCCGTCGCTGGCCCCGGCGACGCGCGCGCCGCCGAGGAGCGCCGCGAGCGAGAGGAACCAGATCGAAAAGACGACGGCCCGGCCGGAAACCCGGCCGGGCCGCGCGAGACGTCGGATCACGAGCTCAGCGGATCAGAGCTTCGTGCAGCCGTTCGCGAACGTGACGTTCGAGGCGAGCTCGACCTTGAACGACGAGACCGCGTCGGACGCAGTGGTGCTCTCCGTGGGGAAGGTCTTCGCGTAGTTGGCCTGGGCGAAGGAACCGATCGCCGGGGTCAGGCTCTCGTCGCAGCCGAGCAGGTTGCTGAACGCCGCGAGGTACTCGCCGCCGCCCTGCGCCATGTCACGCTCGAGGTTCTCGAGGTTCGCCTCGGCGAAGGCCTGCTGCTCCTTCGCGCCCATGAGCGTGCCGTCGGTCGTGCAGTTCGAGGTACCGGTCGAGATGCCGAAGGTCTGGGTGCCGAACGAGCCGTTCAGCGTGGCCGAGACCACCTGGCCGACCTTGTGGTTCTTCTCGATGAGGATCGAGCCGAGGCCACAACCGGACGTATGCACCGCACGCGCCGGAACCACGGTCGCCGCGATCAGACCCACCGAGACCACCACCGCCGCAGCGATCCAACCCCACGTTCGCTTCATGAAGCCTCCTGTGCGTGTGGCCTCGTGGCCGCGCACGCGTTCGCAGTCAGGAACTGCTCGAATCGGCGCGCACGGTGCCACCGTGCGGCAAGGCGAGTCAAGCGATCGACGCGGTCGGACCCGGGCGCGGCGCCGAGTCGAAGAGAAGGCGCCGGGGGGCGGCGCGCACGCAGGCCCCCGGCCCGGTCAGACGATCAGTTGCCGCGAACGATCGTGCAGAAGTCGCCCACCACCAGCATGTGGCTGACCTCGTGATCCACCGAGGTGACGTTGGTGATCCCACCCGCGGCGGCGGCCGCCTTGATGCTGGCATCACCCTTGGCCACGAGGCCGAGGTACGACTTCGCACAGGCGCGCCCTTCCTTCGTCCCGACGGGGCCCTCGGCGTCACCGCCGAACTTGCTGTCGTTGACGAGGGCACCCATGACCGGCGACGCGACGGTAGGGCAACCGGTCAGTCCGACGAGTCCCACGAGGGCGAAACCAGCGAGCACGATTCGCTTCATGAAGCCTCCCAGCGCCCCTCCGGGCGCACGAGTTGAGGTGACGAGCCAGGTCTCGAACGGTGGCGGCCGATCCCCGATGCACGGCCGAGAATCGGTCCGATTCAGGCTTCATCAGGCCAGGCGCGGATCGCGATGACGATCGCCGCGCGGCACGGTGCCACGGTGCTCACGCGGGCGTCAAGGC
>CAYMQR010000444.1:0-4776 GCA_964392195.1 uncultured bacterium
GTCAGGTCGAGATCTCGACCTGGGGCCGCGCCTCGATGAACCGGCGCCCCACCGAGACCTACGCGCGGCTCCTCGACGAGGCGCTCTCGCGCCTCGAGGACCGCGACAAGAGCCACCGCACCTCGCTCGCCGTCGTGCTCGGCGAGATGGACCGCCTGCCCGACGACGAGGACCTGTGGCTCGAGCTCGCCAGGCGCCTCGAGGGCTGGAACCTCGACGACGACCTCGGCCCCCGCTACCAGCGCGCGATCGCGACGTTCCGCGGGCCCACCTGGTGGTCGCGGCTGGCGCGCTGGTACACGCGCCGCGCGCGGCACCAGGACCTGCGCCAGCTCGCCGACAGCCTCGTCGGCCAGTTCCGCGCCGCGGGCATCTTCGCGCGCGCCGACCTGAACGGCGGGGGCGACCTCGGTGGCCCGGCGCGCCTCGAGATCCCCGAGCAGCCGCGCTGGGGCGAGCGGATCCGCATGGTGCTGTGGGCGGACTGGGTCCGCTTGAAGGCGCTCGAGCGCTTCCCGCACAGCCCGCGGGTGGTGGCCGACGCTCGCCAGCGGCTGCGGCTGGCGAGCGACAAGAGCGCCGAGAATCCGCCGACCGCCAAGTTCGCCCAGACGATCGTCCCGGACGCGCTCCTCGACGAGCGCGAGTGGGCGCTGCTCTTCGTCGACCCGAACCGCCGCGAGCGCTGGTTCGCGGACGCGATGCGCCACGGCACGCTGGTGGCGAAGCTCGAGGCGCTCGAGAAGCGACCGAGCCGCACACCGGTCGAGGAGACGATCCTCGCGGAGGGCTGGTCGCGGCTCTCGCACTTCGAGCGTGCCTCGGCGCCCGCCGATCGCCTCTCCGCGGCGTATCCGTCGGACGGCACCGCGGTGCACCGCGCGCTCTCGCTCCACCGCAGCCTGCAGGCCCTCGGCGGTGGCCAAGCCGAGGCAGCGCAAGCGGTGGTGGAGCGCAGCGTCGCCGCCGTCTCCGACGGCAGCGCCCTGCTCACCGAGCTCGGCGAGATGGAGGAGGAGCGCGGCAGGCCGCACGCCGCCTCCGGCATCTGGCGGCGCATCCTCGAGCTCGACCCGCGCGACCCCAAGCGCGTCGAGGAGCTCGCCACGCTCTTCTGGGACTACGAGCACATGCGCGAGGCCCTCGACGTGGTCGAGGAGGGCCGCAAGCGCCTGGAGAAGCCGCGGCTGCTCGCCTTCGAGGCGGGCGTGCTGCGCGAGGAGCTGCGCGACGTCGACGGCGCGGTGCGCGAGTACCTCGCCGCCCTCGACACCCGCGACGAGGAGATGGAGTGGCGGTTCCCGTACTCGACGGTCTCCGACGAGCGCGCGGTGCGCCGCCTCGGCACGCTGCTCGGCCGCGCCAGACCGCGCGCCGCGGTGCTCGAGCGGGTGCGCTCGCTCACGCCGGGCGCCGAGAAGGACGAAGAGGAGCTGGTCGCGCTCCTGCCGCTGCTCTCGGTGTCGGCGCCCTACGAGTCGGACGCCGACCGCGAGTGGCTCGACTGGCTGATCGATCGGGACGAGCTGCCCCACGACCCGGTGGCGCGCGAGCAGCGCGCCGCCGAGCGCGACGCGCGCCGCCCCAAGGAGCGCGCCGGCGCGGTGCAGGTCGGTGAGGCGATCCTCGCCCAGTCGCTCGCGATGGCGAAGCAGGGCAGCAGCACCGACTTCCTCGATGCCGTGGAGCGCTGGCGCGAGCGCCTGCTCGATTCCCGGTGGGGCGCGGGCCGCCAGGTGGCCCTCGACGACACCCTCGCCGCGCGCCGCGCCGACCTCGCCACCACGGAGGTGGAGCGCGTGAACCGCGAGATCGAGCGCGCCACCGCGCTCCTCGACCAGGGCGAGCGCGCGAAGAGTGACGAGGTGTGGAAGGCGCTGTTGCCGCGGATCGAGAAGCTGCCCGAGGGTGGCGCGCCGATCCGCGCGTGGGTGGCGCGCGCCGGCTACGTCGAGCGCACCGAGGGCGTGGACGCCGCCGCGCGCACCTGGGCGGTGATCTCCGAGCGCTACCCGTGGAGCCTGGGCGTCCTCGACGACCGGCTCGCGTTCCTGGGCAGGATCGGCCGCGCCCTCGATGCGCGCGCGCTGCTCGCCGCCGCCACCGAGCGCGCCGCGAGCGGCCACCGCGAGGCGCTCCTCGAGCGCCTCGCCTCGGCCTGCCTCGACGCGCGCGACTGGCCGTGCGCGGAGCGCGCCGCCCACGAGCTGGTCGAGACCGCGCCTGGCGACCTCGACGAGCCGCGCCGCCTCGCGGCGCTGGCGTCGTTCGCCCGGGCGCGCTTCGCGAGCGCGCCGTCGCTCGACGCGCTCGCGCTGGTGAACAGCGTCGCCGGGCGCTTCCAGCCCGAGACCCTCCCCGACGTCTACGCCGCGACCGCGCGCGCCGCCGACTCCTCGGGCGCCTTCGACGCCAGCGTGACGGCGTGGATCGAGGCGCTCAACCGCCGCACCGAGCGCACGTGGATCCGCGAGGCGATGCGCGGCGCCGAGCGCGCCGGCGCGTCGGACCGGCTGCTCGCCTTCTTCGACAAGCAGCGTGCGCGCAGCCCGCGCGACGTGCGCTGGGCGATCGTGGTGCGCGAGCTCAGGCTCGCCAAGGGCGACCTCCCGGGCGCGATCGAGGTGTCGAAGGCGGCGGTGCAGGTGCGCCCCGAGAAGCGCGAGCTGTGGACCGAGACCGCCGACCTCCTCGAGCGCGCCGGCCGCGTCCAGGAGGCCGCCGACTACCTCGACGGCCGCGACAAGCTCGAGCCCGGCAACGAGGAGATCGTGCGCCGCCGCGGCGAGCTCTACGCCCGCGCCGGGAACGTCGCGGGCACGCCGGCGGCCGTGGCCGCGGCGGGCCAGCGCATCGTCGCGCTCGAGCGCGCGGCGCTCGACGCGTTCAAGAAGAAGGGCGCGATGGACGACGACCGCAAGACCGAGCTGCGTCGTCGCGAGGGCCGCGCCGCGCGGCGCCTGATGGAGCACGGCTACCCGCAGCTCGCGTGGTCGTTCCTCGCCGGCCCCACCGACAAGGTCGCCGCGGTGCGCGCCAGCGACCTCGGCACCTACGAGCAGGCGCAGCTCGCGCTCGCCGCGGGCAAGATCGTGAAGCTCCTCGGTGAGCCCAGCCTCGACGCCGATGCCCGCGAGGCGATCGGCCGCGCGGTGGGCGCGTACGCGCGTCCCGAGCACAAGCAGGAGATCCTGGGCTGGCTCGCGGCGCGGCCGCTGCCGGTCACCAAGGGCGCGCTCGGGCCCGAGGGGCAGCGCACGGTGGACCGGTGGTGGAGCTTCACCCGCGAGGCCGGGCTCGAGGACGGGCTGCGCATGACGCTGGCGCGCAAGGGCGCCGCGAGCGTGCCGGGCCCGTGGTCGAGGCCAGGAGCGGCGCCGCCGTTCTCGTTCCTCACGCTCTACGCCGAGCACATCGCCATCACCGGCTCCTCGCCGACGCGGGCCGAGCTGCCGGGCGCCGAGGAGACGTGGGTGGAGGACCTGGTGGCGCGCGACGAGCCGGCCGAGCTCGCCGAATTCCTGGCGCCGCGCGTGCGTGCGCTGATGGCGCTGGTGCGCGGCTCCACGCCGCTCCCGAGCGGCGATCGCCGCCTCGACTGGACCTCGTGGGTCGACGGCGTGACCGTGTTCGACACCTGGTGCCGCGGCCTGGAGGTGCGCCCCGAGCTGCTGCACGAGCTCGAGGATGCGTTCACCGAGAGCGGCCGCTGGAACCGGTTCCTGGCGCTGGGTGGCCGCCACTGGCCGTGGCGCAAGCTCGTCGAGCTCTTGCCCGCGGAGGCCCGCGACCAGTGGTTCGCGGTGCGGGACGACTTCGGTCCGGGCTGGACCGACGAGGGAGCGCCGAATGCGGTGGACCCGGCCACCCGTCGCGCGGTGGCGCAGGCGCTCGGCGGGCTGGTGAGCGGCGCCGAGGGAAGCGAGAGCGGGCCGCTGATCGCCAAGCTGCGAGGTCCGCAGACCGTGGGCGAGGTGCTCGGCCACGACCCGCGCTTCGACTGGACCGCGCCCAGCGCCGCGCCGGCGGGTGCCACGGCGCGCGCCGACGCCACGCGATTCCCGCGCGACCTGTGGGGCGATCGCCCGGGTGAGGCGTGGTTCGCGCTCGAGTCGCTGGCGCGGCTGCGCGACGGCGACGCCACCTCGTGGCGGGTGCCGCTCGAGGTCGCCGACCGCGGCGCCGAAGCCGAGCGCAAGCGCGCCGCGCGCGCCGCGGCGCTTCGCCTCGGCGGACCCGCCGAGGCGCTGAGCGTGGACGCGGCGCATCGGGTGGGCGGGAGCGATCTCGCCGACCTCGGCTGGCGCGCGCGCACGCTGGTGGCCGCCGGCAGGTCCGACGAGGCGTCGCGGTCGATCGAGAGCGAGGTCGCGAAGCAGCAGGCGCGGCTCCGGCCGGAGACGTTCCGTCCGTTCCGGCGGCTCGCCGCCGATCTCGGCCTGCCCGATCCGATCCGCGCCCTCGACCCCGCCAAGCCGGTGGGCGCGTCGCTGCTCGCGTACCTCGTCGACGCGGTCGACCTGGGCGCCGCGACCCGCTACACGCCGTCCGACGAGTACGACTTCCGTAGCGCCCTGAACGCGCGCTGGCGCGATCGCGACGGCAACCTCGCGAAGGAGCAGGTGACGCTGTGGCTCGACGAGCTGTGGGCGCACGGCGCGGGCTCGCTGCCACGCGAGGGCCTCGAGAGCCTCGGCGGGCTGTGGCCCGCGAGCGCCGACTGGCTGGCGGCGCAGGCCGCGACCGCCCGCGCCGCCGCGCTCGCGGCGGTGCGCG
>CAYMQR010000445.1:0-4773 GCA_964392195.1 uncultured bacterium
CCTCCGAGGGTTCGGACCCTCCGTCAGGCGCGCGGGGTGTCGCCGGTGCCGCACGCGCCGCCGCCGCCGGGATCGCCGGTGGGGTCGGACGCGCCGCAGTTGGGGCACGAGCCGTCGTCGCTGACCGGCAGCGACGCGCTGCCGCCGCCTTGCCCCGGCACGAAGCGCACGTTCCCCATCGCCTTGAGGTCGTTCAGCACCTCGCTCTGCGAGCGCGACACCGAGGCGCGGAAGGTGCTCATCACGCGGTCGGTCTTGCGGCTCCCGCACTTCTGGCACTTCACGCCGAACCAGTGGAACTGGTCGATCTTCTCGAGGTAGCTCGAGGTCGAACCACACTTGCGGCAGCGGTATTCGTACATCGGCACGGCGGTCACCTCGCGGGTCGCTCGGACCCGGTCGCAAACGGGGAGGGCGATCGAGTATATCGGCCGGCGGACCCGGCCCACAAATCGCGCCCCGGCGAATCTCCCTGGAAAATGGCTCGTTTCGACGCGCTCGACGTGGGCGAGATGGTGCTCGACGATCTCGACGAGGTGCTCGCCGTCGACGCGCGCTCGCTCAAGAGCGCGTGGACGCGGCGGCACTTCCTGGTCGAGCTCGAGAGCCCGCTCTCCGCGGCGTACGTGGCCCGCTCGGCGCGCCATCGTGACGGCGCCTTGCTGGGCTTCGCGGTGGTGCGGGTGGTCGCCGACGAGTGCGAGGTGCTGACGATCGCCGTCGATCCCCGGGCGCGGCGCCGCGGCGTCGGGCGCGCGCTGCTGGAGCGCGCCCTGGGCGACGCCCGCCACCGCGGCGCGCGCCGCGCTCACCTCGAGGTGCGCGCCGGCAACCGCGCCGCGATCGGGCTCTACACGCTGCTCGGGTTCGGCGAGCGGGGCTTACGCGCCCGCTACTACGCGAACCCCACCGAGGACGCGCTGCTCATGACGGCGGACCTCGGTGAGCTCGCGGCGCTCGGCCCGTAGCGCGGGGGCTCGTCCCCCGCGGGACCCACGGCGGGGGGGCAAGCCCCCGCGCTACGGCACGGACGAGGCGTCCGCCGCGCTCGGGTCACCCGACCCCGAGCGCCTCCATCAGGATCCGGCCCAGCTCGCTCTGGTGACGGAGCCCATCGAAGCGCCGGCTCCACGCGGGCGGACCGCTCGCGATCGCGAGCACCAGCGTCGAGGTGTGCGTGCCGGTCCCCCAGACGATGCCTTGCTCGCGGGCGACGGCGCGCCCGAGGAGCGCGGCGCGGGCTCGCGGCGGGTCGACGTAGAACTCCTCGAAGTCGGCGATGCGCGGGAAGGTGCGCTCGTCCAGGTAGCGATGCCCCGCCACGTAGCTCGCGTTGGGCTCGGTCGCGAGGACGGCGCGGGCGTCGTCGAGGGTGATCGGGAACGACGACGCGGCGTTCACGAGCTCGACCAGCGCCTCGGGCGTACGCTCTCCCGCGGGGAGCGCGTCGAACGAGTCGAGCAGCTCGCCGAAGCTCGCGCGCTGCGCGTGGAGGCGGTCGAGGGCCGCCGGGTCGCCGAAGTTGAACTCGCTCTGGAAGGGCTCGCCGCCGAGCGCCGCGCCGCCGAGCGCGAGCCCCGGCGGCAGCTTCCAGCGCGAGTAGCTGAAGCCGAACGAGCCGGTCTCGTGGTCGGCGGTGACGACCACCAGCGTCTCGGGGTGCTGCGCGGCCCAGTCCCGGATCAGCGCGACCGTCTCGTCGAAGGCCAGCAGCTCGTGGAGCAGCCCGCCCGCGTCGTTGTTGTGGCCGGCCCAGTCGATCTGCCCGCCCGCCTCCACCATCAGGAAGAACCCGCGCGGGGAGCGCGACAGCCGCTCGAGGGCCGCGCGGGTCATCTCGGCGACCGTCGGCACGGAGCGCGCCGGATCGGCGCTCGCGCGGTGCATGGCGAGCGCGTCCGGCATCGCTCCCGAGGCGAAGAGCCCGAGGACCCGCTCCCCTCGCGCGTCCGCCAGCGCGTCGCGGTCGAACGCCACCGCGTAGCCGAGGCCGCGCGCCTCGGCGACCAGGTCGCGGGAGTCGGCGCGCTTGGACTCCACGCGGAACGTCCCGGGAAGGCGCGCGCGCCACGCCTCGCGCACCGCCGAGCCCTCCTCGTTCACCTGCGCGGGGAGGAAGCTGCGCAGCCCGCCCGACAGCATCACGTCCGGACCGGTGGCGAGCAGGTCCTCGGCGATCTCGGCCTCCTGGTAGCGGTACGGGCGGTGGGCGGCGAAGGCCGCCGGCGTGGCGTCGGTGATGCGCACGTTGGACACGAGCCCGGTCGCGTAGCCCGCGCGCTTGGCCTTCTCGAGGATCGTCTCGGCCGGGTTGCCGTCGGCGTCGACGCCGACCATCCCCGGCCGCGACGGCCCCGCCGTCGCGAGCTGCGTCGCGGCGCCCGCCGAGTCGTTGACGAGGCCGTCCGCGGGCTCGGTGCTCGCGAGGCCGGTCTGGCCCTCGTTCATGAGCTTCACGAGCGCGAGCGTGCGGTCGGGCACGACCGAGCGCGGCGCATGGCGGGCATAGAGGTTGGCGAGCGCGATCTGCTGCGGGCCCATGCCGTCGCCGATCACCAGGATCACGTTGCGCACCCGGGTCGCGGCGGGCGTGTCGCGCAGCACCGCCTGGGAGCGGCACGAGGCCGCGGTGAGGGTCAGCGCGAACAGCAGGGCGGTCGAGGGCCGGTCAGGCTTCACGGGAACGCTCCGGTCGAAGGCGAGGGCGCGCCGCTGAGGCTGCCGCGCGCGCGCGAAGATCCCCGCACCATGCCCGGCCGCGATGACGGTCCGCGCACGCCGGCGTGGCGCCTCGATGGAGCGCGCCCCGCCGCGGCGCCGATTCGTTGCCGGCGCGACACCCGGGCGACATCGAACGGTTTCGGTGCGCGGCTAGCGTCTCACCGCTTCGAATGGCCCGCGCCGCGTCCGCCCCGGACGCCGTCCGAGCGGGCTCTTCCGTGGAGGCGCTACCGATGTCTCGAGATCGTCCCGCGCGTCTCGGTCTCGCCTGCAGCCTCGCGGTGGCGGCGCTGGCGGCGCTCTGGGCCCACGGTGGCGCCCACGCCGCCGCGCGGACGCCGATCCTGGTCTACAGCGCGCTCGAGGCCGACGACCTCAAGCGCTACAAGGACGCGTTCGAGAAGGACGTCCCCGACGTCGAGATCCGCTGGGTGCGTGACTCGACGGGCGTGATCACCGCCAAGCTCCTGGCCGAGCGCGCCAACCCGCAGGCCGACGTGGTGTGGGGGCTGGTCGCGACCAGCGTCGTCGAGCTCGACCAGGAGGGCCTGATCGAGCGCTACGCGCCCACAGGCCTCGAGGCGATCGGCGCGCGCTACCGCGACCCGGCGGACCCGCCGAGCTGGGTCGGCATGGAGGCGCTCGTCGCCACCGTGTGCGTCAACACCGTTGAGGCGGCCAAGCACGGCCTCCCGCCCATCACGTCGTGGAACGACCTCACCAAGCCCGAGTTCAAGGGGCACGTGTCGATGCCCGACCCCAGCTCCTCGGGCACGGGCCTGCTCAACGTGGCGAGCTGGCTGCAGGCGTTCGGCCACGACGCGGGCTGGGCGTTCATGGAGGCGCTCGACCGCAACGTCTCCGTCTACAGCCACTCGGGCTCCAAGCCCTGCAAGGACGCGGCGATCGGCGAGACCTCCGTCGGCATCTCGTTCGACTCGCGCGGTCTCAGGCTCAAGGAGAAGGGCGCCCCGATCGAGCTCGTGTTCCCCGGCGAGGGGGTCGGCTGGGACATGGACGCGACCGCGATCGTGAAGGGCACCAAGAAGCCGGAAGCGGCGAGGAAGCTCGCCGACTGGGCGGTGACCCGCGCCGCCAGCGAGGTCTACGCGAAGGCCTACTCGGTGCTCGCGAGGCCGGGCGTCGCGAAGCTCTCCCCGTTCCAGCCCGCCGACCTCGAGACGCGGCTCATCGCCAACGACTTCGGATGGATCGGCAAGAACCGCAAGGCGATCCTCGCCGAGTGGCAGCGGCGCTTCGCGTCGAAGAGCGAGAAGGAGCCGTGAGCGCGGCGGCCTTGCGGGAAGGCACCACGCGCGGTGGCGACGTGCGGGCCGTGGCTGGCGTCGTGACCGCCTCCGCCGAGGACCCGGCGCCCGCCGCGCCTTCGCCGGCGCCGCGCCAGCCCTATCTCCGCATCCAGCGTCTCTCGAAGGCGTACGGAGCGTTCCAGGCGCTGCGCGAGGTGTCGCTCGAGGTCTTCGAGGGCGAGCTGGTGTGCTTCCTCGGCCCGTCCGGCTGCGGCAAGACCACGCTGCTGCGCGCGATCGCCGGCCTCACGCCGCAGGACGCCGGCGGCATCGAGCAGGCCGGGCGCGAGATCTCCCGCCTGCCGCCGTCGCGGCGCGACTACGGCATCGTGTTCCAGTCCTACGCGCTCTTCCCCAACCTGACCGTGGCGGCCAACGTCGGCTACGGCCTCGGCGTGCGGCGTCTGCCGCGGGCGGGGATCGAAGCGCGCGTGAAGGAGCTGCTCGAGCTGGTCGGGCTCGGCACGGCGGGCGCCAAGTACCCGAACCAGCTCTCCGGCGGCCAGCAGCAGCGCGTCGCGCTCGCGCGCGCGCTCGCGACCTCGCCGGGCCTGCTGCTGCTCGACGAGCCGCTCAGCGCGCTCGACGCCCGCGTGCGCGCGCACCTGCGTCACGAGATCAAGCACCTCACTCGCCGGCTGCGCCTCACCACCATCCTCGTCACCCACGATCAGGAAGAGGCGCTCGCCATGGCCGACCGCATCGTGGTGATGAACCACGGCGTGATCGAGCAGGTCGGCAC
>CAYMQR010000446.1:0-4763 GCA_964392195.1 uncultured bacterium
TGAATGTGTGATATTTGAATGGCGATTGGTGAAGAATTCGGTTAGCAATCTGTTGCTAAATCGCCCGGCGCCGCCATCGGGAGTTGAGCGCACCCGCCGGTTGCACCTACGATGAGCGTCACCCGCCCCCGTTCGCTCGACCGACCACCCATCCCGCGCGTGGAACGACCCTTCGTCCGTGAACGTGGCGCCCGGCGCCGCGCTCGCAGTCGGCTCCGCAGCGGCAGTCCCGGCGCCCGGGGGATCGCGTGAGCACGGCTGGCGGCAACGGCACCGACCGCAGCACCCGGGTGAAGCTGTTCGCCGACGCGGGCGGGCTCGACGCGCTGCGCGCGGTCAAGGACCACCCGCGGGTCGAGGGCTTCACCACCAACCCCACGCTCATCCGCGGCGCGGGTGTCACCACCTACGAGTCGTTCGGGCGCGCGGTGCTGGAGATGATCCCCGACCGCCCGGTGTCGGTGGGCGTGGTCAGCGACGAGCTGCCTGAGATGGAGCGGCAGGCGCGCCGCATCGCCTCGTGGGGCGACAACGTGTTCGTGAAGATCCCGGTCACCAACACCCGCGGCGAGCGCTGCGACGAGATCATCGAGCGCCTGAGCGGCGACGGCGTGCGTCTCAACGTCACCGCGGTGATGACCGTCGAGCAGGTGCGCTGGATCCTCGACGCGCTCGCGCCCGGCGCGCCGTGCTTCGTGTCGATCTTCGCGGGGCGCATCGCCGACACCGGCCGCGACCCGGTCCCGCTGGTCCGCGACGCCGTGAGCCTGGTCAACGGCCGCACCGAGGTCGAGCTGATCTGGGCGAGCCCGCGCGAGATCCTCAACGTCAGCCAGGCCGAGAGCGCCGGCTGCCACGTCATCACGCTCACGCCCGACCTGATCGCCAAGCTGGCGCTCGCGGGCAAGGACCTCGAGCGGTTCTCGCTCGAGACCGTGCAGATGTTCCACCGCGACGCCCTCGCCGCCGGATTCGAGATCTGAACCCCGCGCCCGTGCTCCTCGGCGCGTGGCGACGCGCCGTGTGGTTCTTCGCCTCGCCGCGGCGCCGGCTCGCAGCCGCGATGGCGCTCGCGTTCGTGGTGACCGCCGCGCGCACCAGCTGCCAGCCGGAGCTGTTCCGCTACTCGTTCGACTCCGGCCAGGAGCTCTCCCACGCCCTCGACATCATCGAGGGGCGCGACTACCCGGCGGTCGGCATGTCGATCGGCGGCCAGTCGGTGAGCGTCGGTCCGTTCGTCTACTACTTGATGGTCCCCGCGGTGGCGGTGGGGCGCTCCGCCGGCGCGGTGGCGGTGTGGTTCGGGATCCTCGCCGGGCTCGGCAGCGCGGGGCTGGTGTGGCTCGGCTGGCGCTACCTGAGCCCCGCCACCGGTGTCCTCGCGGGGCTGATCCACGCCACCAGCGCGACCACCATGGAGTGGTCGGTGTTCGTGATCAACGCGGGTGCCCTGCCGCTGTTCTCGGTGCTGACGCTGAGCGCGGTGGTGAAGGCGATCGAGCGGCCGGTGGTGTGGGCGCCGCTCGCGGGCCTCGCGATCGGCCTCGCCACCCAGTGCCATCCTGCCACGGTGACGTTCGTGCCGATGTTGCCGCTGGGTGCGTGGATCGCGCGGCGGCGCTTGCCGTGGCACGCGTGGCTCACCTACGGCGCGGGCGTGGCGGTGACGTACCTGTCGTGGATCCGCTTCGAGATGGCGAGCGGCTACGGCCAGCTCCGCTCGTTGCTGCGCATCGCCGGCAACCGCCGCTACGAGGGCGTGCGCTACGTGAGCTCGCACTCGTTCGCGGACTTGCTCGCCGATACGACGTCGCCGGCCGCGATCTACCGCTGGGGCGTGCTCGCCGGCTCGATCACCCTCGCCGCCTGTGTGGCGCTGGCGTGGCGGCGCCGCCGCGCCGGCGCCGAGGCGAGCCGCGCGGCGGATCTGCTCGCGGCGTGCGTGGCGCTGGTGCTCGCGTGGGTGCCGTTCACGTGGGGCATCGCGTCCCGCAGCGCGAGCTTCGACGGCCCCGAGTACACGCGGTTCTTCCTGCCGCTCCTACCCGTCGCGTGCCTGGTGGCGGCGTCCGGCTTCACCGCGCCGGCGCTCGCGTGGCGTGCCATCGCGTGGCGCCCGGCCGCCGGCTCGCCGTGGCTGCGCTGGGCGCCACGGGGGGTGACGGCGCTCGCGGCGGCTGGTGCAGTGGCCGGGGCCACGCACGCGTTCGGCTGGGTGGGCGAGGGATCGCGGCCGTTCTGGATCCGGCCCGGCTTTCCGGCGCCCGACCTCTTCATCGACCGCCAGATCCTCGCCTACGTGAAGCGCCTCGAGGGCCGCATCCTGAAAGACCTCGACGGACGGTTCCCGGACGAGCTCGCGTTCGTCGGTACCCAGCACCTGATCTTCGCCGAGGAAGACCCGATGACGCTGCTCGCGATCGAGCCGCTGCTTCGCCTCGAGGCGATGAAGCGCGCCGCGAAGCGCCACGGCGCGCCGCCCGATCCGCCGCCCTTTCTCACCGTGGTGAGCGGCGCCGCCTGCGGGCGGCCGCCGGCGACGATCGCGCCGCCCACCGATCCGGTCGCGCGGGCCCGCGTGCGCACCTTCGACGACTGCCGCGGATTCGATACGTGGCTCGGCGACGAGCGCCGGGCATGCAACGTGCGCGGCCACGCGACCTGGGTGATGCAGAGGAATCTGCGCGGCTCGCGCGGGCCGCGGCCGTGCGCGCGGCCGATGGCGAACGCCGGGTACCAGCTCGACGTGATGAGCGCCCACGCGCTGGTGGAGCTGGCTCGCCAGGATGGCGACCCGCTCGAACGCGCGGATCTCGTGCGCACTGCGGCGGAGCGCGGAGCGCCCGCGAGCGAGGTGCTCGGCGAGATCGCCGCGCTCGCGAGCGATCGCGCGCCCGAGGTGCGGGTGGCGGCGCTGTGGGCGATGGCGCGGGTAGCGCCTGCCGAAGCGATCGTCACGGCCGCCCTGATCGCTGCGCTCGGTGATGCGGATCCCTCGGTGCGCGAGGCGGCGCTCTACGCGATCGGCGCGAACCGGGTCACGGCGGCGCGTGACGCCGTCGCCGCCCGCACCGAGGACGCCGAGCCGGCGGTCCGGGACGCGGCGGGCTGGGCCGTGGCCCAGCTCACGCCTCCGTCTCCGTGAAGGTCGCACCCTCCAGACCCAGGCCACCTCGGTCTGGAGGGCCCGCCTCCGGCGGGCCGTGGCGATCTACTTCTAGCCGGCCGGGGGATGGAGGGCGACGGTCTTCCCCGCCGGGGTCGGGTGGACGATGTCGTCGAAGAGCGCGATGCCGCCCGCCGACCAGGAGGCGCGGTTGAAGACCGGGAACACCGAGCCCGGGTCGGCGCCGTCGTCCAGCGCGGTCCGCGCCCGCGAGCGCAGCACCCGGCCCACCAGCGGCGCCACCGTGAGCGCCACGATCACCCCGAGCGCGGCGAGCGACGCCGCGCGCTTGCGCCACGAGAGCTTCACGACGCGCGAGCGGCGCCGACCCGGACGTAGCGGAGCGGCGCGGGGATCGGCCGCGCGGCGAGGAGGCCATTCGGGTCGACGATCGCCGGCGGGAGCGCGCGGGTGGCGAGCGCCGCGAGGTCGAGCTCGCGGAACGCCGTGTGCGTCGTGAGAATGGCGATCACCTCGGCGTCCGCGAGCGCGGCTTCCATCGACGCGGCGAGCTCGAGGGTGCGCGCCACGCTCTCGGGCAGCCGCGCCACCGCCGGATCGAACGCGCGCACCTTGGCACCGCGACGCGCGAGCGCCAGCGCGGTGCCGAGCGCCGCCGACCGAGCGACCGCGTCGGTGCCGGGCTTGTAGGCGAGGCCGAGGATCGCGACGTGGCGGCCGCCGAGCCCGTCGCCGAGGGCCCGCTCGATCTGCTCGAGCGCCCAGCGCTGGTGGGCGTCGTTGCAGCCCACCACCGCGCTCCACAGCCCGTCGCGGGCGCCGGTCTCGCGGGCGCGTTCGCGCAGGTAGCCGACGTCGCGCGCAAGCGTGCCGCCGGTGAACGCGGCGCCCGGCGAGAGGTAGGCGCGCGGACCGATGCGCGCGTCGCTGGTGAGGCCGCGCGCCACCTCGCGGGCGTCGGCGCCGACGCGCTCGCAGATCGCCGCCAGCTCGTTGGCGAACACCACCGAGGTGGCGAGGAACGCGTTCAGCCCGTGCTTGGTCATCTCGGCCGACGGCACCGACATCCACTCGATGCGCTCGGTGATCGCCGCGAAGAGCGCGGCCAGCGCGCCTCGCGACTCCTCGTCGTCGACGCCGATCACCACCCGGTCGGGCTCGCGGAAGCAGCGGATCGCCGCGCCCAGCCGCAGGTTCTCGGGGGAGCACGCGAAGCGCACGGTCCGCTCCGGGAACGCGGTGCGGTGGCGCGCGGCGAGGGCGCGGGTGGTTCCGACCGGGAGCTGCGACGACACCAGCACCAGGCTGCCGCTCGCGAGGTGCGGGAACGCGCGCTCGACGTGGCCGACCACCCAGCTCGCTTCGGCGCGCTCCTGCGCGTCGATCGGCGTGTCGAACGTGACCCACACGAGCCGCGCGTCGGCGAGCGCCACGCCGAGGTCGGTGGTGAACCGCAGCCGCCCGCTCGCGAGCTGCTCCGCGATCAGGTCCTCGAGACCGGGCTCGACCACCGGCGGCTCGCCGCGCGCGAGCGCGGCCACCCGCTCGGCGTCGGCGTCGACGGCCATCACGTGATGGCCCGCCGCCGCCGCGCACGCCGCCGTCACGCACCCGAGGTGCGCGAGCCCGTAGACGA
>CAYMQR010000447.1:0-4750 GCA_964392195.1 uncultured bacterium
TCTTGTCGAAGGCCCAGTGGATGCCGAGGTAGACCCGGCTCTGCCCGTTCTCCTCCTCGGCCTGGGAGAGGGTCTCGAAGGAGCGCGGCGCGAGCGGGCGGGGCTCGCCGTCGTCGCCGACCGTGACGCCGTTCAGCTCGTCCGACACGAACACGAACGGCACCACGTCGGTGCCGAAGTGCTCGCGCAGCGTCTCGAAGAGCGCGCCGCCGAACACCGCGTGCCCCGACGGGTAGGCGGGGAAGGTCGGCGTGAAGCCGGGACCGGCCCCGTTGCTGGCGGGCGCGCCGAGCGGCGTGAAGGTGGGGTCGCCGTGGGTGGCGGCGTTGCCGTCACCGCGCCCGGTGGGGCCGCTTCCCGGGTCGGACTCGCGGATCGCGGTCACCGGGCGCCACAGGTCGTAGAAGTACTTCGAGTCCCAGGCCGCGATCGCGGCGTCCGCCATCGCCACGCTCGCGCGCGCCAGCAGGCGCGCGGTCTCGGTCTCGTCGAGCGCGTGGTCGCGGGCGAGCTGTGCGGCGATCTGGCCATAGAGGCGCGTGGGCGCGCACAGGCTCGGCGTGCCGTCGTAGGCCCAGAAGATCCCCATCCGGGTCTGGTCGGCCGAGCGCGCCGTCGCGGTGGTGACGCCGTCGCCTCCCATCCGCGCCACCTCCGCGAACGCCGCCGCGTAGTCGTCGCTGGTGAGCGGCGGCGGCGGCGGCGCGCGCAGCGCCGCGGCGCTCGCGAGCACGAGCGGCCGCACCTCGCTCCACCGTCCGCCGAGCGCGAGCTCGTCCGGATGGACCGGGTCGGGCCGCCAGTGGCCGGGCTCGCGGCTCACCACGAAGTCGCGGCCGATCACGGGCTCCGAGTGGGCCGAGCCGTCGCCGGCGCGATCGGCGAGGATCGCCGCCGCGGCGCGCGCGCCGGCCGCCACGCCGTCGTCCCGCGGGTGGCCCGCGGGCAGCTCGTCGAGGGCGCTCGCCAGCGCGCCGTCGAGGCGCTCGGCCTGCGACGGGTAGAGGGCGAGGAGCGTGTCGTGGGCCGCCTGGGCGATCGCCGCCTCCGCCGAGGCGCCGGGCGCGGCGCGGCTGACCGGCCGGTACGGCACGGAGCCGCCGCGCACCGCCACCAGCGCGTCGGCCATCGCGACGTGCACGATCGCCATCGCGCGGCTCGCGCGGCACGGCCCGTACTGCTCGCGCGCCACGCGGTGCTCGCCGGGAGCGACCGGGGTGTGGTCGAGGCCGCTGGTGTCGACCGCGAAGCCGCTCCATCGCAGCAGCCAGCTCGCGGCGTCGGCGTTGGCGGGCCGCGTGCCGGGCGCGCCGCCCGAGCAACCGCCGGCGAGCAGCGCGGCGCCGAGCGCCGCGAGGAGCGCGGATCGGCGACGGAGGTGGCGCGAGCGGCTCATTCGGGTTGCGGCGAGTCGAGGTCGACGCGCGCCACCACGATCTCCTCGCTCTCGGGCGCGAGCCGGTAGTCGCGCGCCTCGGCGAGGACGCGCACCTGACCGCGGGCGGTGCGCTCGAACACGTAGCTGCGGCCGTCGAAGCGGTTGTCGAAGATCTGGCCGATGAGCTGCGGGTTCACCGCCCAGCGCACGTGGCCGAGACCGGCGAGCTGGCAGCACAGCCCCTCGTTCAGCCACTGCTCGCGGCGCAGCTGGTCCTCGCCCGGGTCGGCGAACACCCAGCGCTCGTCCCACGGCCACGGGTTGGCGGCGGGCTGGGCGAGGATCCGCACGTCGAGGGAGTCGTAGTGGGCGCCGACGGTGCGGAAGCGCGGCTCGTTCGCCGTGTGCGGCTCGGCGAAGCCGTCGTAGCAGATCATCGTGCCGACCCGGCCCATCGGGGTGTCGAACGGCTCGAGGTCGTCGACGCAGCCGGGAGTGAGGCCGAGGACGTCCTCGAGGGTGGGCACCAGGTTGACCTTGCGGGTCTCGTTCACGACCCAGCCGTCGGGGTCGAAGGTGAGCGACAGGTTCCACACGTCGGCGTCGCGCGGCTCGTAGCGGTAGCTGTCGCGGCCGCGGCGGTTGCGCGCCACCAGCGCGCTGCCCGCCACGATCCACGCCTGGTGCTTGCGCGCCAGCTCGCTGAAGGTGCGGAAGTAGATCGGCCACACCGTGGACGAGAGCAAGAGCAGCGCGGCGCGCTTCGGGTCGCGGAGCCGGAAGCGCACCATCGTGCGCACCAGCTCGGGCAGCTTGCGCAGCAGCACCCGGGTGAGCGCGCCGTCGGTGGTGGCGGCGTGGCGGGCGACGGTGTAGTGACCGGCCACGCCGAGGAAGGTGCCGATGTTCTCGGGGAAGACCACCAGCGCGGGGTGGGGGAAGCGCCCGGCGACGCGCCCGCCGCGGGCCTCGTCGACCCGCTCCATCAGGCTCTCGATCTTGGTGCGGAACGTCTCCTCGCTGCCGTAGTCGGCGAGCCGCATGAAGGGCTGCACGGCGATCAGGTCGGCGGGACGCATTTCCAGGCACTCGTAGCCCGGCGCGGCGCGGGGAGACAAGGGGATTCGGCGCGTGGTCGGCGGCGGGCGGCCCGAGCGCGCGGCTCGGTGGTGGCGTGCTCGGCGGCATCGCAGTAGAACCGAGGCGCCCACATGGAGGTCTCATGAAGAGCCGGTCTCGTTCGGTGGCCCGTTCGCTGGTGGCGCTGGTGATGGCGTTCCTGTTCGGCGAGCGCGCGTTCCCCGCGCGCGCCGAGAGCGCCGGCGGGGGAGCGCCGAGCGGCGCCGCGGCGCAGCTCCTCGACGGCCGCACCTACATCGGCCACCTCGGCCAGCGCGGTCAGACCCCGGGCGACGAGGACACGATCACGTTCGAGGGCGGCCAGTTCCACTCGGCGGCGTGCGACGCCTACGCCTTCGGCAAGGCGCCCTACACCAGCGCCAAGGTGGGGGAGGCGATCGTCTTCACCGCCGAGACCACCAGCGAGAAGGAAGGCCGCATGGTGTGGACCGGCACGATCGTCGCGCACAAGCTCGACGGCACCGCGACCTGGACCAAGCCCGGCCAGCGCGCCGTCGAGTACTGGGTGAAGGCCGAGCTGATCCACTGACCCGCGGCGCGCCGGATCGCGGGAGGGCTGACGCCCTCCCCTACACTTCCGTCCATCGCCCCCGGACGGGCACGCGCCGCGTGCCCGGCGATACGCGCTGGCGCGGACGTCGGCGGCGTTCTCGTTCCCTGTTGCCGGGCGCCCGGCCGCCGCGTGTCACCAGATCCGCCGCACCGCGAAGCGATCGAACACCGCGTCCGCGCTCACGAGCGGCACGCCCTCGAGCTGGGCCTGGGCGGCCAGCATGCGGTCGAACGGGTCCCTGTGCGGATCTGCGAAGTCGCCGGCGAGCTGCGCATGGCGAGGCTCGATCGCAAGTCCCGTCATGCCTTGTGCGGCGAAACACGCGGGGACGTCGCGCGCGACCTCGAGGGCGCCGGGCAACTTCCCGAGCCGAGCTTTGGTCGTGATCTCCCACACGCTCGCCGCGCTCACCAGCACCTCGTTCGCGGCGTCGCCGATCAGGTCACGAACCTTCCGAGGGATCCGGCGGTCGCCGTCGAGCCACCACAGGAGCACGTGGGTGTCGATCAGGAGGCGCACCGTCAACGCTCCCAGGCGTCGAGCTCTTCGTCGGGGAGCGGGTCGAAGAGCGCCGGGGTGACGGTCGCCTTCCCACGCATCGCGCCGAACCTGCGCTCGGGCGGCTTGGCGTCGATCGGAACCAGCCGCACCACCGGCGTCTTGCCGCGAGCGATGACGACCTCCTCGCCCGCACAGGCGGCCTCGATGAGCCGCGAGAGATGCGTCTTCGCGACGTGGACGGTGACGCGCTTCATGGTGGTTCATCTTAGCTAACTGCCTTGGTCCGCACAACCGGAAACCGCCCGCCACGGCGGTGTGCCGAGCTTCACCGCCTGGCCCCGGGGCGCCGCTCGTTCATGATGCAGTGCGGCGGTTGACGCTCGCGAGGCGACTCGCTACACCGACGATTTCGCTGCTTTCCAGCTTCAATGCGCGCATCCCCCGCGTTTCGGGGGCGAGACAGGTGGGTGCGCTCGCATGCCGGAGTCGGTCGCTTCGCCACGCCGCTCCACGAGAGGACTCTGCCCGCCATGGAACGCGAGATCCGCAAGGTGGTGGTGTTGGGCGCCAACGGTGCGATGGGTTCGGGTGCCGCGGAGACGTTCGCGGCCTACGGGTACAACGTGGTCCTCCTGGCGCGCGACCTGGGGAAGGCCCAGCAGGGTCTCGACCGGGTCAAGAGCATGGCCAAGGCCGAGAAGATCGCCGACCTCTGCAGCCTCGGCACCTACGACGCCGACCTGGAGAACGCGGTCAAGGACGCCGACCTCGTGTTCGAGGCGGTGTCCGAGGACATGACGATCAAGCGCCCGTTCTTCGAGCGCGTCGACAAGGCGCGTAAGCCGGGCAGCATCGTCGCGACCGTCTCGTCGGGCCTCTCGATCCGCGAGATGTGCTCGGGCCTGAGCGACGACTTCCAGAAGAACTTCCTCGGCATCCACCTCTTCAATCCGCCCAACGTGATCGTCGGTACCGAGGTCATCCCGCACGGCGGCACCGACCCCGAGCTGACCCGCTGGGTGGTGGATTTCTGCCAGAAGAAGCTCGGCCGCGAGATCGTCGAGTGCAACGACCTGCCCGCGTTCGCCGGTAACCGGGTGGGCTTCATGGTGCTCAACGAGGTCGCGCAGCTCGCCGAGGAGCTCGGCATCGCGTTCATGGACGCGCTCATCGGACCG
>CAYMQR010000448.1:0-4742 GCA_964392195.1 uncultured bacterium
CGGAGTGAATCCGGCCGGGGCCCCACCCCAAAGGCCGCCGCGAACGCGGCGCGCGCCTCTGGCGCGTGCAGATTGCCCACCCCCGAGTCGGCTCGCAGGCTTAGGGGCTGAAGGCCCCGTGCCGTCGCTCTGCGACGGGCCGGGTGACGGGTCCGATCGTGGCGCGAGCGGGGATCACGACTCTGCTCGTCGATTGACCGTGCGGCGGTGCCAGCCCGCCCTCCCGCTGGAGGGCGCCCGCGCCTTCGGCGCTCCTGCCGCGCCGGCGATACGCGACGACGCTTCGTCGCGACACCGTTGGATCTCGGTAGGCTCCCCCTGGAGGCGCCCGCTTCGTCGGGCGCGAGGAGTCGAGCGGCTCCCCGCCGACGGAGCGGCGGGCTCCGGTCACTCGCCTGCGATGTCGGCGACGATGGCGGCGAGCGCGCGATGGCCGTCGACGAGCCGGGGCCCCGGGCGCCCGAGGAAAGCCTCGGGCACGCAGTAGATCCGGCCGCGCTCGATCGCGCCGAGACCTGCCCAGCCCGGGCGGCGCTCCACCACCGACGTCCGGTACTTGTGCGGCGGCACTCCGCACCACGCGATCACGATCGCGTCCGGCTCCGCGGCGCGCACCTCCTCGTCGCTCACCGGCCGGCTCTTCAGGTCTTCCCCACCCCACGGGTTGAGGCCACCGGCGCGCTCGATCAGCTCGGTGACCCAGCTCGCGCGGCCCGGCACGATCACCGGTTTGGGCCACCACTCGACGAGGATCCGTGGCCGGGGACGGCCGGCGGCGGGCTCGGCGCGCGTCTCGAGCACCGCCCGCATCTCCGCGACCAGGCGCTCGCCGCGCTCGGGCACGCCGAGCCAGCGCGCGACGTCGCGCACGTCGCGGTAGACGTCGTCGATCGAGACCGGCTCGGACGCCTCCACGTGCAGCCCCGCGGCGCGTAGCCCGTCCACCACCTTCTCGTGGCCGGGCACGGTGTATGACGCGAGCACCAGGTCGGGCTCGAGCGCGCGCACCTTCGCGGGATCGACGCCGAGATCCGGTCCGACCCGCGGCAAGCGCCCGACCACCTCGGCCGGAAAGTCCGAGTGCTCGTCGACGCCGACCAGGAGCTCGGCGCAGCCGAGCGCGCACACGATCTCGGTGTTCGAGCAGGTCGTGGTGACGACGCGCACGGAGAGAACCGGCAGGTCCGAGCGGCCGGATCGCTCAGCGATCCAGCGTCGGATGGACGTTGAGGTGGTCCGCCATCGCCAGCGCCAGCTCGGCGGAGACGCCGTCGGCGACCACGAACGACCACGTCGCGGCCTGGTCGGCCGGCGCGGTGTCGTCGCCGAACACCACGTCGGGGCGGTCGCGTCGCACCGTCGCGGCGAGGTGGATCGTCGCCTGGTCCTTGACGAGGAAGCGCGACGGACCGAGGCCGATCAGGCCGTTCGCGAGCGCGAGCTGGAAGCGATCGAAGCCGAAGTCCGCGCGCCGCTCGCTCACGACCGCGTCCTCGGCGAGCCCCCGCGAGTACACGATGTCGCCCGGCTCCCCCGGGAACCTCACCTGAATGGCGCGCTCCGAGCCGCTCGTGACCGGCCCGAAGTCGAAGGTCACGCGGCTCGCGCCCGGCTCTTCCCGGGTCCACCGCACCGCGACCTCGCGCCCCGGCGCGGCGACCACGGGCTCGAGGACCGGCTCGGCCGACGGCGGCGCGGATCGCGACACGCGCGCCGCGACGCTGCCGGTGGCGGTGTCGATCGTCGCCGAGCGGCGCCCGAGCGCGGCCAGGGCGGCGCGGACCTCGGCGCGCGCGACGCGCAGCGCCTCGGTCGCGTGCGCGATGCCGAACTGGATCTCGCCGCGGTACGGGTTGATCCCCGACGAGTCGCTGACCTCGGCGAGCGAGAGCAGGCGCCACGCGCCGTCGAGCGCGGCGCGGCCCGCGCTGCCGTCGCCCGTGGTACCCGCCGCGGCGCCGGCGGTCTCCGCCGCCATCAGCTCGCGGTGCGCCATGGCCTGGAGGGTGCGCACCTCGTTGTCGCGCTCGGCGTCCGACCACAGCCCCACCCCGCCGAGCCAGCGCTTGATGCCGTCGGTGCTCTGCGGCTGCCAGGTGCCGTCGAGGAGCGGCGGCGGCTCCGCCGGCGGCACGCCGAGCTCGGCGAGCGCCGCCACGTACCTCGCGGTGGTGGTCACGGCGTAGCCCTGCGCCTCGAGGGACGCGAGCTCGCGCTCGTATTCGGCGACGGCCTCGGGCTGGTACTGGAAAATCGGCGGGAAGTACGGGTCGAGGTCGCCGGTCGCGAGCAGCTCGCCGTCGTCGAGGAAGGTCCACACCGCGTCGACCGGGCCGCCCGCGCCCGCGTAGTGGACGTCGCGGCCGCCCACCACCATCTCGACGTCGTCGCGGCCGCCGAACCGGTAGCGCGGCGCGACCTCGCCGTCGCCGTGCTGGTACTTCCACAGGTTGGTCGGCCACACCATCGTGCGATAGCCGCGCTCCGCCATCGCCGACGCCATGCCGAGGCCGGCCTGGCCCTCCTGGCAGAACACGCTGGTGCCGAGGGGGATGCCGAGGCGCTCGAAGACCGCGCGCGTCGCCGCCTGCGAGCGCCGCCACTCGTCCGACGGAAACGCCAGGAAGAGCTGGTCCGAGTAGTGGAAGCTCAGCACCTCGATCTGGCCCGAGGCCGCGAGGGCGCGGAGCTTCTCGAGCACGTCGGGATGGCGCGCCTCGAGCACCTCGAGGAAGAGCCCCTGCAGCTCGATGTCGGTGCCCCACGTGGGATGGGCGAGGAACAGATCCAGCACCGGCTCGAAGCTCTCGCGCACGATCTGGTCCTCGACCGCCGCCTCGTCGAGCTCCCAGGTGGCGATCGGCTCGGCGGTCGGCAGGAAGCCGAGCAGCCCGCCGACCACGTACTGGATGTTGAAGTGGAAGACCCCGAGCGCGAACTTGCGGGGCGCCTCGGCGCGCGCCGGTGACGCGGCCGCCAGCGCCGCGGCGAGCCCCAGCGCCGCGAGCGCGCGCGCGGCGCGGCGGCTCATGCGCCGCGCCCCGCGCCGCCCGCTCCGGCGGCCTCCCCGGCCAGCGCCGCGCGGATCTTCTCGACCACGCCGGTCGTCGAGTGGCCGGCGACGAAGTCCGCGATCACCACGCGGCCGCCGCGCGCGGTGACGATGTCGGCGCCCACCACGCTCTCGGGCTTCCAGTCGCCGCCCTTCACCAGCACGTCGGGCTGGACCGCGCGGATCAGCTCGAGTGGCGTCGGTTCGTCGAACAGCACCACGTAGTCCACGCACCGCAGCGCGGCCAGGATCGCCGCGCGGTCGCCCTCGCTCTGGATCGGACGGTCGGGTGCCTTGCCGAGGCGCCGCACCGAGGCGTCGGTGTTGAGCCCGACGCACAGCGCGTGGCCGAGGCGGCGCGCGTCCTCGAGGTAACGCACGTGGCCGAGGTGGAGGATGTCGAAGCAGCCGTTGGTGAAGACCAGCGAGAGCCCCTGCGCGTGCAGCCGGACGCTCTCCTTCGCCATCTCCTCGCGGCTCAGTATTCGTCCCAGGGCGGGCACCGCGGCCTCCTCCTCCGGCGAGCGGGCGAGCGGCGTGGCGGCGATCGCCTCGGCGTACGCCGCCGGTACGCGGCGGCGCGCCAGCGGACGCGAGCGGCGCACCTCGTTGACCTCGTCGACGTCGACCTTCGCGAGCACGACCTCGTCGTCGGCGCCGCCGCGGGCGAGCACCGCCCCGCCCGGCCCGATCACCACCGAGCCGCCGCGCGGCGTGGCGCCCGGGCGCTCGGTGGCGCCGCTCGCCGCCACCACGAACGACTGGCTCTCGATCGCCCGCGCGGTGAGGAGCGCGCGCGCGAGCTGCGCTTCGTCGACGGTCCACGCTGCGCACACCGCGAGCAGCCGCGCGCGCTCGAGCGCGAGGGCGATCGCCTGCTCGGGGAACTCGACGTCGGCGCCGATCAGGACGCCGAGCTTCACGCGGCTGGTCTGCACCGTCACGATCGCGTCGCCGGTGCTGATCAGCCCGGCGTCGTCGGGGCCCCGGTGCAGGCGGCGATAGGTGCCCGCGTCGTGGCCGTCGCTGTCGATCACGTGCGCCTGGTCGAAGAACCGGCCCGCCTCGTTGGCCAGCGACGAGCCGACCAGCACCACCCGGTGCTGACGCGCCGCGCGCCGCAGCGCGGCGACCGCCACCGCGCTGCGCTCCGCCTCGAGCCGGGGACGCTGATGCTGGCCGGCGGTGGTCCAGAGCTGGGGCAGCACGATGAGCTCGGCGCCGCGCGACGCGGCCTCGGCGATGCGCGTCAGCGCCAGCTCGGCGTTGGCCTCGACGAGCCCGGGGCGGACCGGGAACTGGAGCGCGGCGACGGTGAGCGCGGACATGGGCTGGGCGTGCCCGCGCTGTGCGGGCGCGGCGATTCTACCGAAAGACGGGCCGATTTCGGCACGGTCGGGTTCGCGAACGCCGTCGGGGCGCGCGAGCGTGATCCGAGTTGGGCGACGGACAGCGATCGGTGCGGGTCGGCGATGCGACGCCGGTGCGTATCGCCGGCCGCGCGGCGCGGGGGGCTGGAACAGCAGTGCGCTCAACCGACGAGCCGACTCGTGATCCCGGCGTGCGCCACGACCGGACCTGGCTCCCGGCACGCGCCAGCGGCGCGCGCCGCTTTCGCGGCGGCCTTTGGGGTGGGGCCCCGGCCGGATCCGCGGCGACGGAGCGCCGCGGCTCCAACGGACGGGGCGGG
>CAYMQR010000449.1:0-4737 GCA_964392195.1 uncultured bacterium
ACTGCGGGCCGGCGTCCTGCGTTCCCCGCGATCTGACGGCGACTTGTCGGTCTCGCGACGAACCCGTCTGAGGTTTCCGGGCTGAGCCCGGATTGCGATCCGGGGGGCTACCGGGCCGAGAAATGCGCGGCGCGGACCCCCTGGAAGCCCGGGGCGGCCCAACGGGGTGCGCCCGCTGCGGAAATTCCCGCTTTGCTGGTGGTTACTGGCCGATCTTGCTAGCGAGAATCCGCAATCGCTGCTGGCGATCACCAGCAAGCCTCGAGCGGCCGGTCAGCCGGGCTTCGCCGCGGCGGCGCGGCTCGCGGCGCGGCGGGTGAGCGTCGGAGTCACGACCAGCGCGGTCCCGAAGATCACCAGGCTGAACACCAGCGAGCCTGCGCTGCCGACGCGTAGGTCCTCGCCGACGAGCTTCGCTCCCGCCACGACCAGCACCGCGGCGGCGAGCGAGCCGAGCTCGCGCCGTCCGCCCGTCGCGCGCCGCGCGGCGAGCGCCAGCGCGGCCACCACCAGCACGCCGGTGCGCACCACCGCGAGCCGGCCCGGGTCACCCGCCGCGCCGGGCGCCTGCGCGACGAGCTGCGCGGCGAACCGCGCCACCACGCCCCCGGCGCTGACCAGCGCGATCACCAGCGAGGTGACGCGCGCCGCCGCGGCCAGTCGATCGGGGCCGGTGCCGGGCGCGCCGACCTGCACCAGCGCGCTCGTCGCGACGACCAGCGCCAGGACCGCCCACGACGCCGGCGCGAGCCCCGGCCACGTGGCGCGAGCGCCGTAGGCGAGCGCGGCGACGCTCGCGAGCACCAATCCCGAGGCGAGCGCGGCGGCGCCCCCGAGCAGCGCCGCGTGCGCCTGGAAGAGCGGCCGGCTACGGGGAAGGGCGAGCACCGCCACCCCCGCGGCCGCGAGCGCCCACAGCACCGGGTAGATCGGCGCCGGCAGCAGCACGCGCACGCCCTCCGCCGCGAGGAAGGTCGCGAGCGTCGAGAAGTAGCCGGTCGCCGCGCCCTGACCGAAGCGCTGCTCGCTACGCCGCGACAGCACCACGTGCAGCACCGCGCCACCGGCCACCGCCGCAGCCGCGATGGCGGTCCGCAGCGGACCCTCGGCCACCCGCAGCGCCCCCTCGAACCCGACCAGGCAGACGGTGACGGTCTGGAACACCGCGAACGGCGTCACCTCGTGCGCCTGCACGAGGAGCCGCAGCACGAACGCGCCGAGGTACACGCACACCAACCCGAGCTGCGCGAGCAGCAGCGCGCTCGCGGGCAGCCACTCGGTTGGCCGCCCGATCAGCCGCAACCCGCCGAGGTGGAGCACCACGAGGTCGAGAGCGATCGCGACCACCCAGCGCTGGCCGCGCCAGCCGTGCCCGTAGGCGAGCACCAGCGATCCGACGGCGAGCGCGAGCAGGTACGGGACGAAGGGCAGCGGCGCGCGGGTGGCGAGGAGCAGCCCGACGCCGCTCGCGAGCGCGGCCAGCACCGTGATCCACACCACCGCCGGCAGCACCCGCCGCCACGCGACCACCAGCCCCACCAGCGTCGTCGCGCCGAGCGCGAGCGCGGCGAGCGTCGGCCCGATCAGGTGGAAACGTACCGTCGCCTCGACGACCAGCGGATAGGCGATCAGCGTCGCCGCCAGCGCGTGAAAGGCGCTGCTCGGCCTGTGCCCCGCGCGTCCCGCCCGGTCGGCGAGCGCCAGCCACGCGATCGCGTAGAGCAGCCCGAGCGAGACCCCGAGGGTTCCCGAGACGACGCCCGACTCGGTCAGAGATCGGAACACGAACGCGCCGCCGAGGACGACGCAGGTGCGCCCGATCAGCGCGGGAGCACCTTGGATCAGCTCGAGGCCGCTCGGCTCCCCGGCGGCGGGCGCAGGCGCCGGCTCGATCACCGCCTCGGAGTGCATGGCGGCCCGCGCTTCCGGCGCCCCCTCGACGAGCTCGAGGCGCGACGACAGCTCGGCGACGCGTCGCTCGAGCTCGCTGATCCGTGCTTCGAGATGATCGGAGGAAGACAGGCGCGAACCTCCGGAGACGGAAACGGACGGTGACCCACGTCGGGCCACCGTCCGGGCAAGACGGTCGGAGTTACTTGCGGAGGCTCTTGGCGTACGCGAACACGTTCTCGATCGCCGCGGCGTCGAGGGTCTTGCTCGCCGCGGGCATCGGCTTCTTGCCCTCCGAGATCAGCTTGACGAGGTCGGCGTCGCTCTTGTCGGTCGCCTTGGTGAGGTCGAGCTCGGCGAGCTCGACCTTCAGCTTCGCGGCCATCTTGGCGTTGCCGGCGCCGTCGTCGCCGTGGCAATTGGCGCACTTCTTCGCGTAGATCTCCTTGCCGGCCGCGGCATCTCCGGCCCGCGCACCCAGCGTCGGCGCCACGAGCGCGAGCACCGCCGCTCCGAGCGCCGCCTTCTTCATCCAGCCCATCGATTCACCCCCTTCGGTTGGGATCCCGCCGCGCGGCGCGGCGGTGTGGTTGCGATGAGAATCGACAGAGAAACCAACACGCCAGGTCACTTGCCGGATCGCGCTCCTCACTTCACCAGCGTCTTCGCGTACGCGAGGACGTTGTCGATGGCGGCCGCATCGAGCTTGCCGGCGTACGCGGGCATCGGCTTCTTGCCTTCGTTCATGAGCTTCTGCAGGTCGGCGTCGCTCTTCTCGTTCATCTTCGCCAGGTCGAGCTTTGCGAGCTCGAGCTTGAGCTTGCCGGCCATCTTCTCGTCGCCCTTGCCGTCCGCACCGTGACAACTCGCACACTTCTTGTCGTAGGTCTCCTTGCCGGCGGCCGCGTCCCCGGCCTTCGCGAAGGTGGGCGCAACCAGGGCCAGGGCAACTGCGGTGACCGCGATCTTCGATCCGAACTTCATCTCGTCTCCTCCGGTGCTGTTCGTCGTTTCCGTCCGCCGCGACATGCGGCGGACGGGAATCCCCTGTTCCAGTGATGCCGCGTCAAGCGTCCTCGTCCTCTTCGTCCGCTCCTTCGGGCCTGCGCTCCAGCACGCGCCCCGCCGGTGAGCGGCCGGTCAGCCACGCCGTGTCCATCGGGTAGACGACCGGATCGAAGATCACGAAGTAGAAGTGCCAGATGAGGATCGAGAGCGCGGCCAGCACGGCCTCGTAGTAGTGAAGCGCCGTGGCGACGTCGAGCGCCCACTTGGGCAGATATTGCAGCGTGGTGGTCGAGAACCACAACATGAACCCGGACACCGCCATGACCAGGCTTCCCCACAGGAACGCCAGGTACTCCATCTTCTCCGGGTAGCCCACGGCCGGGCTGTGCGGCGGCGCCTTGCGGTAACCGGCGAGCCAGCGCAGCTTCTCGGTCAGCTCCTGCGCGTCGGCGCGGCCCGGGATCATCTGCAGGATGCAGGCTCTCGCCTTGCGGTCGATCGCCACGTGCACGAGGTGCAGGCCGAGCGCGCCCGTCATCACCGCGCCCGCCACCCGGTGGATCAGCCCGCGCAGGCCGAGGTCGCCCTCCCAGGTGAGCAGCGGTGCCGCCCACCACGCCTCCGGGAACTTGAGCGCGAAGCCGGTGTACACCAGCGTCAGGAAGCTGATCGCCGTGACGGCGTGGGCGAGGCGGAAGCCGAGCGAGAGGCGCTCCTCGGCCGCCACCTTCCTCTTGCTGCGCACGATGCCGCTACGGGCCTTGCGGAACAGGTCCGCGGCGTTGTGCAGGAACATGAAGCCGACCACGCACGGGATCATCACCAGGTAGATCCGGCGGATCCAGGTGACGACGATGTGCTCACCCTTGTTGGGCAGCACGTGCACGGCGGTGATGGCGAAGTTCTCGCCGGCGCCGGGGTGGCACTTCCCGCAGGTCGTGGGCAGGTTGGCGGTGTTGACCAGCGAGCGCGGGTCGGACGACGGCAGGATGTCGTGGACGCCGTGGCACGACGCGCAGTTCGCGACCGTCGCGGAGCCGGTGCGCATGGCGAGGCCGTGGTAGCTGTCCTCGAAGGCCTTGACCTGATCGGCGGGGAAGCCGAACTTCTGCGCCAGCCGGATGTCGCCGTGGCAGCGGCCGCAGGTCATCTTCGGCACGTTGCTCGCCGCCACCGGTGAGCCGAGCTCGTCGGGCGCGGCGATCTGGTGCTCGCCGTGGCAGTCGATGCAGGTGGGCGCCTCGCGCACACCATGCGCCACCGCCTCACCGTGGATGCTGGTCTTGTAGGCGGCGGCGATCTTGTCGTGGCACTTGCCGCAGGTGTCGGCGACGTTGTGCGGGTTGACCGCGGACTTGGGGTCCCCGGGCGGCAAGATGGTGTGGCTGCCGTGGCAGCTGCTGCACACCGGGCCGTGGCGGCCGTCGCCGGCCGCCTGCGCGTGCACGCTCGCCTTGTAGGCGGCGATCGGGAGCGCGCGGCCGAAGCCGACCTCGTGCGCCTCGCCGCCTTCGCCGTGGCACTTGCCGCAGGTGTCGGCGACGTTCGCCTCGTGGAGCGGGGACTTGGGGTCGTCGCTCGCGACGATCGAGGCCGCCGCGCCGTGGCAGCGCTCGCAGTCCTCGGGGACGATCTCCTTCTCGGACTTGCCCCTGCCGTGGACGCTCGCCGCGAGGTCGGTGTAAGCGTCGTCGTGGCAGCCGGTGCAGGTGGGCGACAGGTCGGCGCTCTCGTGCGGGACCTGGTCCGCGCCGGGGTGGCACTCGATGCAGCCGAACGCCTCATGGACGGTGCCGACGAGCGCGGACGGCGCCGCGTCGTGGCAGGTCTCGCAGGGCG